>WAHY01000035.1 GCA_009873635.1 Nitrospinota bacterium | reverse complement strand
AATTTACGGGGAATTCAAATTCCAAAGATAAATTTAAGAAAAGTCAATCTCCGGCAGGCAAATTTAAGTTGGGCCAATTTGCAAGGAGCCGATCTGGAGGGTGCCGATTTAGAGGGCGCCGATTTGCGATATTCGAACCTTATTAATACAAATCTTCAGAAAGCTAATTTAAGCAAGTCAAACCTATTTGGAACCAATCTGGTTGGCGCTAACACATGGAAAACTAATTTTACAAAGGCTAATATTTGTGAAGCCAGGCTAAAAGATAAAGGAATGCCTGTACCGCTTGAGACTGTGGTTGTGCCTGTTTTGAAAATTCGAGGTCCGGAAAGGCGCATATTTAAAAAAGACAGAAGAATAGCGACAAAAAAAACCAAAACTCCCAAGAAACATCATTCATTAAAAGGAAAGGTTGAGCGAAAAACTGTAAAGAATAAATTCAAGAAAATCAAAACACAACTTTCGCCGCGAGAAGACAAGGAGTTAAAACACTTGTCTAAAAAAAAGGTAAAGAAAATCAATGTTTATGTGTGAATGATGAGAATTTTACTTATAAACCCTTCCAGGATTAACGAGAATTTCCAATAAATTTCTCAATGGCTGCTATCCGGCCTGTCATCACGACTTCACCTTCATAACGGATCTGGTTTAGAAAATTTATGTACGCAAGCGGGCTGATACCAACTTGCTCCAATAACAGGAGTGCCATACGGTCTGCCTCCTTTTCAAGTTCCTCGCTGAATCCTTTAGAGTTGAGTTCCTGATTCTTCGAAATTGAAAGATCAATCATTTCTTCCTCATGGCCTTCTAAACCAGGAGGCATCTCTACCATTGTGATTCCGATTTGTGAATAGTAATGATTCATCTTAAGATGGCCCAACTCATGGGCGGCAACCATTATTCGTTGAACTGGACTTAACTTATGAAGGAACCGCTCCGTAATATTAATTTCCATTCCCTTCAATACCCAGGCGTTATCAAAGTCATCCTGCCAGACGACAGCCTTGTAGACCTCAGAGGGATAATTTTTCCTCACAATCGTATCGATGGCTTGCTCCCAAAGAATTGTCGACGCCTGACATTCCCCGGTAAACGGTTTCAGGCATCTGTTTTTTGGAACCGAGCAGGCTGTCTGAAAAAATAAAAGGACCAGTACAATCAAAAAAGTAAAATTATACCTGCTGGAATCATCCCTTTTATTACGATGGGGCAGGTTTATGGTTCTGTTTATCATGGTATGCACGAAGCGATAATTATTGCTGATATCAAAGGTGAAAATATAAAATCCCGGAAAAATATAAATGACTCACTAATTATAATAAAAATCAGAAACAAACTATCCAGGTTTTTATATGATCGCCCGACAGGGAAAACACTTCCTTGTTTCCTTTAAAGTATTTCGTCGGTTATCAGGCAATCTCAGTTTCGGGAGAATAAGGCGATTGAAAAAGCATCTTTAACAGGGTATTGGGATGAATTTTCTTCGTCCGGGAAAGGGGGGTCGGATTTTTGATTGTTTCCAAACATATCCGAAATGGCATTTAAAACCAGGTGTCTTAATTCTGGATGCAGGTTTGAAAACCTCCCTTCGTATAGCTGATTTAATGCCGCATACAGCTCCGGTTCTTCATAAAAAACCATCCCTATATTGGATCCATTTGTTGTGTTAGGATTTGGGTGAGAAACTTTTTGGATTAAGTGGAGATTAAAATAGCTGGGAAAAAATATTCAGTGTTGCTGATTAAAGGAAAGATTCAATCATGACAGGAAACAGTCGGATCGGATTTGTAGGGGTCGGGCGTATGGGCTCAAATATGGCCAGACGTCTTAAGGAAAAGGGTTTTATCTTAACTGCGGTACAGGATCGCAACCAGGCAGCCGCCGAGTCCCTGGCGCAGGAGTTATCCTGCGAAGCAGCAGTTTTGCCAGCACGTGTCGCGGAATTAAGCGATGTTGTGTTGACTGTTGTAACAGATGATGCCGCGATGTCCGAAATTTTCGCGGAGAATGATCCTGCAAGTTTACTTTGCCATGCAAAGAACACGTTGTTTATTAATTTTGCTACAGTCAGCCCGGAAGCACATATCAATGCGGGCGTTCTTGTCGAAAAGCATGGCGGGACTCATCTTGAAGCGCTTATGGCAAGCAGCATAACTCAGGCACGGGAAGGAACTCTCTACCTCATGTGCGGTGGAAAGGAGCCGGTGTTTAAACAGGCACTCCCAATACTTGAAGCCCTGAGCTCAAAATCTCTTTATGTTGGTCCGGCCGGTGAAGCCGCAAAGGTTAAAGCACTGGTCAATATGGTCATGAACTGCAATACTGCCGCGTTAGCAGAAGGATTGGGGCTGGGGAGCGCGCTGGGTTTAGACCTGACTCTACTTCGTAAGGTCTTCAGCGAAACAGGTGCCGCATCGCGGGTTCTTGAAACGGACGGCGAAGATATGCAAATACGCGATCATGATTGCTATTTTTCTGCTGAACATGCCGCAAAGGATTCGGGAATTGCTCTCAATCTGGCGAACTCAGAGGGATTAAAGTTGCCCGTTGCACAAGCAACGTTCGAACAATATCGGCGCCTCGTGGACGCGGGTAAGGGTGAACTGGACAAATCGGGTGTGGCTGAATTGGTATTTAAAGGTCGGATGACAGGGTAGATAGATTTAATTAAGGCGCTATATCTTTTGAAGGAGAAAAACACAATGCCTCTTGAGGATGAATTGGGAGATATTTTACAAAAGGCCCGGGATGGAAAAGCCTGGTCACAGGATGACCTCGTTCGTGCAACAGACCTGGGAGTGGATGATATAAAGCGGATAGAAAGCTATGAGTTGACACCCGGTGACTCGGATGTATTAAAACTTGCAAAAGCATTGGATTTAGATGGCCCGGCACTCATTAATATTGCTCAGGAGAAATGGATGCCGAATGAACCGGCAAATGACCCCGACTTTGATTTGGTTTGCCTGAATGTTTTTATGGGAGAGTATCCGGTAAATTGTTTCCTCCTGCGTTGTAAGGCAACGGGGGAAACCGCGGTGGTAGATACCGGAGCCAATCCAAAAACGATCATCAATAAAGCCCGCGAAATGGGTGTACGTCCCAGTATGATCCTGTTAACTCATGCTCACCCGGACCACGCCGGTGGACTGGGAGAACTGGACAGTGCTTTTGATTGTCCTACCTACATAGATCATAAAGAACCCAGGCCGAGAGGAAGCCGGAATTTTAAAATTGTAAAAGAGGGTGATGAGTTGACGCTTGGTAAATTACGCATCAGATGTTTAGAAACGCCTGGCCATACGACAGGTGGTGTTTCTTACCTGATAAATCAAACATTACTTTCCGGAGACGTGATCTTCGCCGGTTCCATGGGGCGTGCCAATTCCTCCTGGAACGATTTGTTTAATTCCATAACGAAAAAGGTTCTTCGCCTGCCAGATGACACCGGCATTTATCCCGGTCATGGACCCGCAACAACAGTGAAACAGGAGAAGGAACACAATCCATTTTTCATTGGAAGAGTAAAGTAGTTTCAAAAATTTTTGCAGGATGATAGAATTTACACGGCCTCACACGAAGGCGATCCAACTTTAGATTGGTTGAAAAATTTCAGGTTCCCGCCTCAAAATAAAAATCAGCTTTTTCTTGTCGTATTCAGGAAGAAGTGGAAAAACTGATCACCTTGAAGTTTTAAAAATAAAAACGAGATTTTTAATGCCGCGAATTTATTGATACAAAACAACCCTGATAATTTTATTGGTGAAATCCTGTTGAAGCAGGGCGCGCTTTCTCTTTCCAACCTCATAAAAGCTTTGTCTGGTTTTAATAAGGATTTAAAATCTCAAAACGCTCCATAATCAAAGCTAATGTAAGGGATTCTGGTTTTTTAAATTAACGATGAAAAAATATCACTTCTATAACGCCTGGTTTGCCCTGCTTTTAATTTTTCTGGCTTTCCCTTTGCCTGTAGTTGGAAACCCGTTTTATGACTCCCTTTCCAGTTCAAAACGTGAAGAAATAAAAATTATTGATGACAATACTGTTGAAGTAGGAATCGGGCCGGATGACCGTTCGGTAAGTAGTAATATATTGGATGCAGTACAAAGTATTCCTTATGTTGGGGCGGGAGGTGACCCGGATGTGGTTTTTGTAAATAAAGAGAAGGTTCATCATTTTCGTAGAGGGCTCTACACCTGGGACAGGGGAGGTAAATATAGAGTGCGTTTGACTACAAAGTACATTCGTGAGTTTGGAAATATCCGTATTCATGTCCCAAAAGAAGGAACAATATTTCTAGAAGAGGAGAAGAGTGACGTAAGAAATCCCACATCTCAATATCATAAAGACCTTGCAAAGAATATAAGGGAAGAAATTTCTATTATTGATGAAAATATGGTGGAGGTGGGTATCGGGCCGGATGACCATTCGGTAAGCAGCTCGATTATTGATGCGATAAAAAGTATTCCCTCGGTGAAGGATGGCGTTGAACCGGAGCAGGTGTATGTTAATGGCGAACCCATTTATCATATTCAGAAAGGAAGCTATGCCTGGGACCCGGAAGGGAAAAAGGAAGTCCGGTTGACCGCGAAATACATGCGCAAGTTTGGAAATATACAAGTTCATATTGACCGGGCAGAATCCCCGCTTGTCCCAATTCAAGACCCGGGTCCATCTGTTGCGATGAAAACCCCTGAGCCAGAAACTATTGCAAAAGAAATCCCCGTAAAAATATCTGAACGCGCTCCTGCCCAGGAGTCCATTGAGCCTGTCCCTGTTTTGAAAGAGGAGACGTTTGTCGCAACACAAATTCCTGAAGAAATTAAACCGGGTATTGTGAAAGGTTTCCGCCTTGCACGATTTGGAATGAACGAGGTGCAGTTGATCAAAGCGATTCAATCAGATTTTGGCAAGCTTGAAAATGAAATTGAAAAGCGAAAGCATCCGAAATCGGGTCAACGCGCTTTGGCTATTGTTTCTCCTGCATTGGATGCTCAAAATGGGAAAGCCCAGATTTTTTACTATCTATCTTCGCGGGACAATACCCTGAGCAAGGTTGATGTGATATGGGGTCATCCGGATCACTCTACAGTGAGCCATGCTGTTTTGCAAAAGTCCGCAGAGCGATTCAAAGAACTTTTCGGTGCGCTGGTCACTCAGCCCGGTAACAATGAAAATAACAATAGTCCTTATATTTTTTATGGGGAAGATATGAGGGGAAATGGAATTAAGCTTAAGTGGGACAAACCCTACGATAAAGAATTCCAATTGTTACCAGGGTCTAATACCACACTTATGCTTTCCTATTATAAGCATGATCAATGATGGCATATATTTTTGGTAAAGCCATATTGCATATTAAGATCAGGCTGCTTAAAGCGGGTGATCGCAAAGTGAAAGCTGTTGGGCAACCGTCAGAGGAGAAAGTTTACTACTTTTAGAAAACCGTTATCTTCGGTCAAGGATTGTTTCCTTCCTGTATTTAAATCACAAATCGTTAAAAATTTTCCAGAGAGAAAATCCAGAAAAGGACAGTTGGATTACTCTAGCCTGCCCAATTAATTTGTACCAATCTTTAAGATAGTATTTCCACTTTTGGTTTAATCGTTTCAGGAGCCGGAGGTTGATAATTGAGTGAACTATGGGGTCTAAATTGATTGTATTCTTTCCTCCAGTTTTCTATCAAGACCTTAGCTTCCAGCAAAGTTGTAAAGATTTCTCCATTCAACAGCTCATCTCTGAGCTTTCCATTAAACGACTCATTGTAGCCATTCTCCCAAGGAGAACCCGGGTCAATGAATAAAGTTTGAATTCCTAATCGTACCAACCAGTTTCTAACTGTTTTAGATGTAAACTAAGAACCGTTATCAGAACGTATAAATCCTGGTAGTCCACGATAGATAAACAGATAGCCAAGTTGTTCCAGTATATCCTGTGATCTTAATCGACGAGTTACCTTGAGAGTAAGACATTCTCTCTTATACTCATCAATCAACGTTAATATCCGCAAAGGTCTTCCATCCTCAGTCCTTGTAGTCATAGAGTCATAAAGTCATAACTCCACACATGATCCTTGAACTGAGGCCTCAAACGAATACAGGAACCATCGTTAAACCATAATCGTTTTCGTTTGGGTTGTTTTTGAGGAACCTTCAATCCCTCCTTCCGCCAAAGACGCTCCACTCGTTTATGGTTTACTTTAAAACCTTCTCTTTGCAACAATCGGTTATTCTGCGGTAACCATAGCGACCGTATTTGGTTGCCAGTTCAATCATGCGTTGAGTCAAGAACTCTTCTTCATCTCTTTTTTTATAAATATAACGATGAGTAGAGTGGGGTTGATTTAACACCCGACAAATCCTACGTTCTGAAACATTGAAGTGTTCAATTACATAAAACACAGCTCGACGCTTCTTCTCGAGCTTAATACTTTACCTCAGCTAATTCCTTTAGTCTGTATAGTATCTCTAATTAAAAAGATGAATGAGAGATTTTTCTGGTTTGTAAAAATCAAAATTGACACATGAAGGTATTTTCGCGTATTGTAATTCTTGTATTTGTCCCGATGTGAAAAAATCTTGCAACTAATTTGCTTATTTCAATGGTATGGCGGTTTAATTAAAATGTTTTTCGCAATGGACCTTTTTGACCAGTTTCATGCATATCTTGGTTTCCTTAGCAAAAAACATTCTAAAGCTTTTAAAAATAAATAGTTAGAGTAGGAATTGTCTAATTTGCAATGATAGAAAAACATAGGCAGTTTCGTGACCTGATACAAATGAAAAATTTTTTTTGATAAGTGGTTTATTCTGGCAAATGGTACCCCTTTTGACAAAGAATTCGGCTCGAAAATATTTTGCAACTTTTCTTAGATTCTTTTATCAAATAGTCAGAGTAAGTGAAACGAAAAAAGTTTAAGACAGAAAAAGGAACTTTTACGATATGGTAATCCCAGTCCTTATTATACTGTTTCCATTGTTAGCTTCAATGCTAATAGGGGTTTTTGGAAAACAAATGTCAGCATCACAGGTTGCCAAGACGGGGGTCTATGCTTCTTGGGCGGCGGCCCTATTTGCTGTATGGACTCTTTATTACGTCGGAACCCAGGGGATTGTTCAATTTACTTTTTGGACCTTGAATTATGAAGGGTCATCCATCTTTAAAGTTGGAATGTTGGTTGATAGGCTCACAGCCGTTATGATGATGTTAATCACGAGCGTGAGCGTTGTCATCCATACCTATTCCGTAAGGTATCTTGAAGGAGATTCAGGCTACGCCCGGTTTTTCGCGCTCTTGAGCTTTACGACCTTCGTCATTCTTGCTCTTGTATCAAGCCCTAACCTGCTTATGTTGTTTATCTTTTGGCAGTTATTGGGCTTGGCACTTTATCTACTTCTTAATTTTAATTACTCACATCCTGATGCTTGCCGCAATGGATTTAAATCATTTTTTATACATCGCGTTGGGGATGTTGGTTTTCTCTTTGGATTGTTTCTTGCCTATAAGTATTTTGGAACTCTTGAGTTTACAGAACTTTTTAAAGCAGCCGCGGAAAATAGCCATATGGTTTCTCTTTTGCCGGGCAATGCCTTGGAAGTGAATGTCATTTCCCTGATTACACTTTCTATTTTTGTAGGTGCAATAGCCAAATCTTCTCAATTTCCTTTACATGTTTGGTTGCCGGACACTATGGATTCCCCCACTCCTGTCTCTGCTCTGATGCATGCTGGGATTATTAATGCTGGGGGATTTTTATTGAACCGATTAGCTCCATTTTATGCTTTGTCGCCATCAACTCTTCATTTTGTATTTTTTATTGGTGTACTTACGGTTCTGATGGGTGCTTCAATCATGTTGGTGCAAAACGATATCAAGAAAACCCTTGGCTTTTCCACTATGGCACAAATGGGATACATGATAATGGAATGTGGGCTGGGCGCCTTTGCATTAGCAATTTTCCATTTAATTGCCCACGGTTTTTTTAAAGCATCTTTGTTTTTGGGATCGGGAACAGGAATACATACATCCCGCTATGAACCAAAGCATCCGCATTCACACGAGCATGATGGAGATCCGTCTTCATCAAAACTAACCTGGGCAACCGGTTTAGTGATTACCTTGATAATGCCAATGGTTATTCTTTTGGTTACTCATGATATTCTGAATATACATTTACAAAATGTGCATGGGGCTGTGATTTTCTTATTTTTTAGTTGGGTGACTGTCTCTCAAGTCATGTTCAGTTTATATCGTCTGCAGGCAGTGGCATCATGGATAGTGGCATTTTCGATGATTGGGGCATTATTTGTAATCGGGTTCGCATACTTTTGGGCCGGAGAGGAATTTACACATTTCCTATACCCGGGGCCGGGAGAGGCAGAAGGTTTATTTTTAGCAGCATCATTTCCTCCATTAATATTTGACATGATCATCTTGGTATCCACTGGACTTTTCTTGTTAGGTTGGTTTGTCGCCTATAACAAAGTCAAAGGCCAAAAAACATTTATTTCTGATTGGCTCAATTCAACCTGGAAGCGAATGTATATTATCTTAATCAATCGATTCTATATTGATCAGGTATATGTTCGTTGGAACAACAATATTTTGCGTTTGGCTCAAAAGGTAGCCCATCGTTTTTAATTTATAACGTACAATAATTATGGAAAATCAAAACCTAATTTTAATAAGTCTCGCCTTGGCCCCGATTATTGTCGGAGTTATGGGGAGGGTTTTGAATTTTTCATTTTCGAGTATGAAATTTATCAGCTTAGCTACAATCTCCATTTTAGGGTTAACTCTGGTCTTTTCTATAAATCAAAATCCATCAATAAAATTTTTGGTTCTGGCAGTTCTTCTTATGGGTTTTTGCGTCATGATTTGTCAGGAAAAATTGCAGCAGACCTCGGAGTTTTATTTCTTATGTTTGGTAACTATCGGGTTGACCTTGGGTGCAATCATGGGTCAGGAGCTTTTGAACCGTCTTTTTCTTTGTTCCCTCCTTGGGTTTATGGCATTTTCTATTGCCCAACAAAAGAAAACCTCACCTAGAAAAACTTTCACCCTTATTCATTTCGCGATTGCAAGCATTTTACCTTTAGGTTCTATATTTGGAGGTGAATCCTTAAAAGAGCTTTCACGTTTGTTTCTAGCACTAACCTTCTTGCCACTCATTCCCTTTCATCTCCCATTTTCGGGAGTTGTGGATAATGGCAAAGGGGCTCTGTCAAGTCTTTGGTTAGTTGTCTGGCTGGCACTAGGTCTTGCAGAGTTAAATATTATCTATTCATCACTTTCAAAAAATATATTGATTTCTATTGGTTTTTTAGCCTTGATTACTGCATTTTATGCTTCCCTAGCAGCTTTAGGGCAAAAGAAAGCCAATCCTTTTATTGCTGCTGCAACTGTGGCTTACGTATCGATTATCTGGGGTCTGCTGAATGTTTTTCCGAATTTTCCAAAATGGGGAATCGCCTTTGGTGTAGCCGTGGCATTCGTGTTGGGAGGAATTAGCTTAGCCTTTTCATTCGTAAAAGTTCGTTATGGTTGGCAGACCATAGGGAAGCTTCCAGGTCTTGCCGATCCGATGCCTCGATTAGGAACAGTAATGGTTCTTCTTGTCAGTTTTGCTTTATTTCTACCCATGATTCCCACATTCACAGGCTTGATAGTGATGCCAACTATCGAAACCCTGGATGTTAATTTTATAAAAATATTTTTTATATTTTTTGCAGTTTGGTTGGGCGGTGGCTGGTTTTTATTGCAAATGCTTCACCAAACTGCTTTTGGATCTGCACGTGAAAATGTTCCCTATTCTGATTTGTGCATAACGGAATATATTGCGGTAATGATTTTATTATTAGGCGCTGTTTATAGTGGATTGCTCTATTAGCGCTTCAGTTTTCAACCATTCCAGGAGGCCTGTAGGCTAAATGGCTATCGTCGAAGAAAAAAATTCAGACAAGCCAATGGATCCCCAGCGGGAAGAGTTACAGTCATTGGTGAAAAAGGCCAGTGGTCCTATTTCTCACTATTGGCCCATGAAAACATTTATTCATCATAACCCCCTTCACGGACTGGAAGGTTTGCATTTTGAAGAAGCAATTAAAGAGGCAGAAAAGATTTTTAGAGGAGACGGATATCTTCAAAATAAAGAAAACCGTATTTATTATAAAAAAGGTCGAATAACCGAAGAAGCTCTAAACAATGCCCTGGATGAAGTCTCTAAAGACACCTCCATCTCCCTGGGTGGAAAAAATGTCTCTCACCATGAATTTTTAAAAACTATTTTTATAAATGGCACTGGCAAAGTAGCAAAAGATGCATCTGCGGCAGTTTTTAAATCCCAATCAAATCAATCTGAATTACAAAGTCTTATCGATGCCCTTCAAAATTCACAAAAAATCGATGAAAACAAAGAATCTTTAAAGGATTATGCTAATCGTGAGCGGGATGAATTGGCAACGAAGTACACATTGGCAGAATGGTGCGAACAATCACTTGGAATAAAGGTGGGATTTCAATTAAACAACGAAGTGATTAAATGGGTTAGCGGATTTCTCGATGAAGGGCATGCTCACTGGTCAATGCCAATGCGAGAAAAAAGTTTTTATGCAAATTGGAAAGAGTTGGCTGTAGAGGACACCTCAGGCTCCTTGTCAGGCATCCCCGATTGGAAAAATAAAATAAAGAGCTTACCAGATCTTCCGGAAGACACCATTTCCCAATGTATGTCCGAATTATTCATTCCCAAAGATTTATGGATCGGTTATTTCTCTTTACATCTTTCCCAATTAGCCGGATGGACTGGATTTCTTAAATGGCGCTCGGAACAAGTCAAGTATGAGTGGCAAAATGCCTTTCCAATTGACTTGACCCAGTATTTGGCCGTTCGAGTATTTTATGAAAAGGAAATGATTGACCTTGCTTGCCGAACTAAGCTGGATATTCCTGGAACCTATAATTCAATTAAAGATTTTTTGGAAAAGAATTCTAATGGATACGGGCTTTACAAAGATAGCCAAACCAGAGGTCTGCCAGAGGCAATTGAAGATAGCGTGGATTTATCGATGTTTGATCAAGATCCTTTACCCATTAACGATATAAATCAAGCCGCATTTAGTTTGATTTCGAAATGGGAACAATTACGGAATCAGCAGGAAATTATCGTTCAAGCCTTAACTGTAATGCACCTTGCTAAACATTTGAACGTGACAGTGCAAGATATTTTAAAAGGCGGGCTCACTCCATTAAACACTTTAATTGGCTGGGCTGAAGAGTTTCCTGAATCAATGCATGGACCAGTCTGGCTCAAGGCTTTAGAATCGAGCTTCATCAATGGTTTTGTTAAAAGGTTTTCTCCAAATATTGAGAATTTAAAAAAAATAGATAGCGGCGAAGAAAAACCGCTGGTATCACGCCCTTTTTCTCAAACCCTTTTTTGTATTGATGTCCGCTCAGAAAACTTTAGAAGAAAACTGGAAGAGATTGACGATCATGAAACGTTTGGGTACGCTGGCTTTTTTGGGATTCCTTTATGCTACCAAGGTTTTTCAGATGACTACCAAACAGACCAATGCCCTGTTCTTCTAATCCCAAACAATTTAATAATAGAAAAACCCCGAAACGATCATGCTCAAACCACTCAACATTTTTTAGAAAGAAAAAAATACGGTAGGGATGCCCACACGTTATTACACGATTTAAAGGAAAACGTTATTACACCTTATATTATGGTTGAAGCTATTGGCTGGTTCTTTGGGTTTAGACTTTTCGGTCAAACTTTGCATCCGAAGCTTTTCAATAAAGGTCTTACCTGGCTGAAAAAACCTTTCAAAGTTCCTCTGGCTACTTCTGTAACTGTAGATAAAAAAGAAAACACAGATGTGGGAAAAGAAGGAACCATTCAAACAGGGTTCAACCTTGACGAACAAGCCCGTTTCGTAGAAAACGCAATTAGGATTCTAGGATTCACAACTTTTTCCCGACTGATCCTGCTTTGCGGTCATGGTAGTACTTCTGACAACAATCCTTTCGAATCTGCGCTGGATTGCGGGGCTTGCGGAGGCAACCATGGGAGTGCAAATGCACGTGCCCTTGCCGTGATGGCCAATAACCCAGAAGTAAGAAAAATATTGGCCGAGAAGGGTCTGGAAATCCCAGCAGACACTCATTTCCTTCCCGCGCAACATGACACGACAACCGATGAAATAGCATTTTTTGATTTGGAAAACCTACCTGCCACGCATCAACAAGATTTATCTAAACTTCAGCGCGACTTCAAGGAGGCTGGCGAAATGAATAGTCGGGAGCGTTTACCCCGAATGCCCGATGAGCCAGAGTTAACTGGGAATTTCAACGCACTAAATCGTGCAAAAATACGGAGTATGGATTGGTCCCAAGTTCGACCCGAATGGGGACTTTCCGGACACACCGCTTTTATTGCTGGCCGTAGAAAATTAACGCAAGGAATGGATTTAGAAGGACGGACCTTTTTACACTCCTATGATTCCTCAAAAGATCCTGATGGAAATGCTTTGGAAGTCATCATGACCGCTCCCATGATCGTAGGGCAATGGATTAACATGGAGCATTATTTTTCCACGGTTGATGTCAATGTTTATGGGGCGGGCAGCAAAGCGTATCATAATGTCGTTGGCAATGTAGGTGTCATGTTCGGCACCCAAAGTGACCTTTCCATCGGTCTTCCTGTCCAGACTGTAATGGATGGTGAGAAACCTTATCACGAACCCATGCGTTTGTTTGTAATTATTGAAGCCCCAAGAAAAATGATTGATGCCATAATTTCAAAACACGAAATGTTGCAGGGATTAATTGGTAATCAATGGCTTCATATTGTTTCATTAGATCGCGAAGATATGGAATTTTACCAACGACAACCCACTAGCGGTTGGAACCACATTGCAAGGTAAATCAGCTCATCGACCAAAAATCTACTTATAACTCTAAATAACTTTAGAAACTAAATATAAGCATGGTTCCAAGGTAATTGATGTCGGATCCATCAGAAGTTTGTTCAAAAACTTAACCGCACGAAAATAGAAAAATGTACCTTTAATACAAAGATGGGGATTGAGATTGTATTTCACTTCCAGTTCAAGATGGGCTCTGACATAGCACTTCCCATTGTTATGTAAGCTCCGGAGTAATCCATTCGCAATATAATAAATTCCTGTCTAGGCTACCAGTACAAATAAACAAAATACTCGTGGTAATTAACCAATAATCACCCTAAGTCAAACCAACTCTAGCGACAAAACCTCAGTATTTAGTCCAATTTTAAATTCAGTTTCTGCATATTGAGCATCACCGCAAATCTGTGCCAGTCGTACTCAAGAAAAACCGGGCATTTTATAGGCCCGGATCAGTTGTCTTTCCGCAAACTCCAAATGTGTTAATCATTCAGTTAGCTGTGTGGACGAAATGTACTATACTCTTCCCTCCTGGGTTCGATCTTTTCTTTTTAATATTGGAGGGTTAAAAACCAATGAACGTTCATACACTCGTCCCGGAACGTCACGTTGAATAATTCGATAAACGCATTATTCATGGGCTTCCCAGAGCGTTAGAAGTCCAAAGAATCCTAGTTTTCATAGGCCCACCTGTCTAAAGCGTTGCCAATAAATTCCGGACCATTATCTAGGAAGATTCGCTCCGGGCTAAATCGTTTCATACCGATAATTCTTCTCCCTAGCAAATAGTTTTTAAATGTTTATCATTTGGAATACATATTGGTGGTCGGGTGAGAATAAAAACAATTGACTTAATTTTTATTCTGAAAATATTGATAATTAATTTAGTTTTTAGGATAGATTAGATCTGAATAGCTCCATACTGCACCTGACCAGCCAATTATAAAAGCAATCAGATATCCAATTATATTTTTCATAAGTAGCTCCTTGATTATAGGTTTTAAATAGTTCAGAGGTTATTTTCCTTTATTATCATTAAGTAAACGTTAAATTAATATTAAATCTTTTTAATTATGGTGATCAAAGATGTTTTGCGTCACCAGAATGTGGACCATCATGACGAAGCAGAATAACAAATGGGCAGAAATCCGAATCACGGATTCAGGAAACGGGATTCCAGATGCCATCAGGCATAAAATTTATGACCACTTTTTTAACACCAAGGAATTAGGGAAAGGCACCGGATAAGGATTGGCATTATTCCATGCAATGATCGTCAAAAAACATCACGGGAAAATACTCCTTGAATCTGAAATGGGCCAAGGAACAACGTTTACCATTTGCCTTCCGCTTGAGAATAGCTTTTAACATAATGGGATGGTATGAAAGTTATCAGATTTAGAGTTCAGGTTTCATAAGTTTGAACCTCACTCTGCAAGCACAAAGTAAACCAATAAAATCATTTAATACGAATACGACCCAATAATTTGAATTATTTTTGTTCGCGCCTAATCACAAATTTCATTCCAGCCGGCAAGGCCGGGGTTTTTATAATATTTGTTTTTTTTGACATTCCAGATTATGTTTAGAAAATTTTCTGGGTTTTTGACTTTTGTATCAACTATCATGAAAATGAAGCAATTCTTATGCATTTGCGTAATGTCGATTGACCGATTATTTTTTTTTGCTTTTGTTTCTGGGGTGAACGACAAAGAATGATATCTTGGCCCTCCCAAAATACTTGGACTTATATAAGCATTGCAGTATAAACTTTCGTCAAACTCAAAAGATGTTTTAAATTTATATAACTCAGC
>WAHY01000034.1:11182-14765 GCA_009873635.1 Nitrospinota bacterium | reverse complement strand
AATGCTTCTCCATAATTTCCACTAGCAACATCCTGTTGAGCAGTTTCTAAAGTTTCTTTTGCTTGTTGAACTTTTTCTTGAGCTTCTGCTATTTTATTTGCAAGCTCTTCCTATTTTGTTGTGCCTCCTGTACTGCAGCCTCTGCGTTCATTGCAGCCTCTGCTATCTTATTTGCAAACATCTCCGCTTCTTGTTGTGCGGTTTGTGCTGCAGCTTCTGCTGTCAGAATAGCTTCTTGTGCTTGCTTGGCTAACTCCTCTGCTATCTGCTGTGCAGCTTGTACTTTAACTTTTGCAGCCTTTGCTGCCAGAGTAAGCTCTTCTGCTTGCTGTGCAGCCTGTAATGACGCATCTGCAGCCATAGAAGTCTCCGTTGCCTGATTGGCTAATGCTTCTGTTTGCTGCTGCGGTGTTTGTGGCGCAGGTTCCGTTGGCTGATTGGCTAATGCTTCTGTTTGCTGTTGCGGTGTTTGTGGCGCAGGATCCGTTGGTGGATTGGCTAATGCTTCTGTTTGCTGTTGTGGTGTTTGTGGCGCAGGATCCGTTGGTGGATTGGCTAATGCTTCTGTTTGCTGCTGGGCTTGTACTTCAACTCTTGCAGCTTCGGCAGCAACTATAGCGTCTTCTGCCTGTTTAGCCAACTCTTCTGCTTCTTGCTGTGCAGCCTGCATTTCAGCTTTTGCAGCTTCGGCAGCAACTTTAGCCTCTCCTGCCTGTTTAGCCAACTCTTCTGCTGCTTGCTGTGCAGCCTGTACTGTAGCTTCGGCAGATTCTGTAGACTGCCTGGCTAAATCTGCGGCCTCTGTTACTTGATTAGCAAAATCTTCCGCTTCCTGCTTTGCTGCCTCTGCTGCAGCTTCTGCTGCGTTTAAGGTATCTAAAGCTTGCTGGACAAACTCTTCAGCTTTTTGTTGCGCAGCCTGTACTGCAGCATCTATTTCTGCTGATATATATTCTTTAGGATTGATTGCTAGATTTAGTAAGTCTTGGTATTCGGGAATATTATTTTGTATTTCCCCACTAATATATCCGCTCAAGTCATCAATACAGTTGTTTTCATCGTCACAATAAACATCATTACCTGCGTATGTTGCATTGGGAAAAATGACTGAAAAGCAAATTAACAAAGATAAAACAATGAAGCAGATTGGTTTTAATTGAGACATTATAGCCCTCTATTGTTCATTGAACTGTTGGTAAGATTAATTATTTTTGTATGTTGATTGTTTTGTGATTAAGCCATCTAAGTAAATAATGACAACTCTATATTTAAAGGAAAATTAAAACAAGTTTAATATGTTGAATCTAAATACCTTAATTCTGAAATATGGATTAAAACCCTTGATAAACCGCAAGTACCCATCACGCCTTCATACCAATAAACTTTACGCATTCACCATTGAGTAAAACTATTATCTCCCTAAAAAAAGTCCGCGCATGTCCAAATCAATGATATTTTTAACGGATTACCCAAATATGTCAGGCCCGTGGTTGCTTTTCGTCTACGATTTCCGGATAATAATTTTAGAGATTCGTCAAGAAATCACTTCTGCGAGTTCGTTATAAAAACAGGTCGAGGTTACTGTAGTGAGAAAGTTCTGGAGAATATTTGGCTGGGTATTTTTAGGCATCTTTTTGCAATTCAAGTTTAACGCATTGTATGGGATCGTTTTTCTGGAAAACCTTAATTTCCACGATCGTACCTATTGGGTGGAAATGGATATGATACCAACAGAGGAGAAACTGCGTATTCTAAAAGTTAAGACTACGGTTCACCACTCTCTCGGACCAGATTATTTCGCCAATGTTTATATTCCAGATAGTTATAAGGTTTTGAATGCAAACCCATATGGCGGTGCAGAAGTCGTGAATGGCTATCTGGCTTATAAAGTGAATATGAAACGTAAATATAGAGACGTTCTGGGAGAAACCCACTTCATAATCGTTCCACAAAAAGTAGATACTGACATCCCTGCCCAACCCATAAAGGTCCATTTTGAAAACCTGAAGCAGAGACTGCATACAGATGAAACTTATCTGATTTCTACGCTGAAATATAAAACCCAGCTGGAAGGACCTGAAGTAGCCGAAGCAATCTATCCCCAGAAGCTGGGAATGTAAAGAGTCCATAATGCCTCGCAGACCTAAAGAATTTAAAGACTATTACTCTATCCTTAAGGTTCCACAAGATTGTAACAGCCAGGAAGAGATCAAAAAATCTTTCCGAAAACTGGCTTTAGAACTTCACCCGGACCATAACCCCGATGACCCTGAAAGGGAAGAGAGGTTTAAGGAAGTTACTGAAGCCTATGGTGTATTGAGTGATCCCGTAAAGAAAAGAGAGTATGACCGTTTTCGTGCGGATTATCTTGCTGGACGTTCCACAGGCTCTTCTGACTTTCGCTATTCCCAGGAAGATATATTTGCCAGCATGTTTAATGGAGAAAATGCCCGTGAAATTTTTGAAGAACTCAACAGGGAATTTAACCAGTCCGGATTCCGGTCCGGCAACCCTTTTTTCCAGTCCCTGTTTTTTGGTGGAGCTGTTGGAGGACTTGGCAGAATCCTCAGAATGGTTCCAGGACCAATCGGGAAAATAGGCGTGGGCTTAAAGTTGGCTCAAGTTGTAGGCTCTTCCCTTTACGCTTTGCATAAAATGAACCAGCGGACACAAACAGATCAAGCCGTTCCTCCAAAACCTGAGAACCCTGTAATGCATGGCATAAAAGATATTTTCACAAAAAAAGAAAACTCTCTTGATATGGGCTTTTCCATTTCTATACCACCTATAGAAGCTTTAAAAGGCACCCGCAAGAAAATCTCTTATCAGGCTAACGGCCGAACAGAACAATTGATGGTGCGCATCCCCCCAAACTTTCCTTCAGGTGGAAAACTACGCATTAAAGATAAAGGAAAAACCCATGCTGAAAAACGTGGAGACCTGATCCTTTCGATCAATATCGATTCAAACGCAAGCCCCAGCAAAAAATGAATAATCAACAAATACTAAATTTCTGGATTGCTTTTTTCAAAGATCTTCTCATTGGAGCATTTAAGAACCTATTCCTGTTCGGTGTCTGCGGTTTGGTATCAGGTGCTCTTGCAACTTATTTGTTTGATCTCAAGGTGCTCGATTCCGCTGAATGGAATGTTTGGCTGGAAGGAGCGATTCTGGTTTTAGTGGGGGCAGCTTACCTGGTCCTGGGTTTGTTACACAGTTGGCTATCCTGCATCCTGCACCTTCTTGGCAAAAAAATGCGTGAAGCATTAACAGGACTTCAGGAGTTGCTGGACTGGATAACCCGAGAGGTGATTAATCGTGTCCCTAAATTTCAAAAAAACATACCGAAACATGAACTGGGGCAAAAATATGACCAGATCGGGAATGAATTAAAACAAAAGCTCAAACAACGGGGTGGTGTAACAGGGTTTTCTTCTGGAATCCTTTTTGGAGTCATCCTTAAAGCTTTGCGATTTTTTTTCCTGGATGAGGTGGTTGAGGAACTGAAAAAAAAAGACCAAGAAGAGATCACCTCTGCCGACATAGAACATGCGGTTCGCCGCGTAGGAACAGAAGTTATGAT
>WAHY01000034.1:0-11084 GCA_009873635.1 Nitrospinota bacterium | reverse complement strand
CTTTGTAGAGCGCATTGGTGGAAAAGAGGTCAACGTTGAGGTAATGGTGAAGTCTGGTGAGAGTCCTGCGACTTTTAATCCCAACCCGAAAAAAATGAGTCGTCTCTCTCAGGCAAGGTTATATTTCAGCATTGGTGTTCCATTTGAGACCATTTGGATTGATCGCATTCAATCTATTCACCCTGGCTTAAAGATTATTCCTCTGCATGAACAAATAGACAAAACCACTGCACATAAACTTGATGCACGTCATTCCCATGGCAAAACAGATCCGCATATATGGACCAGTCCGGCGAAGGTCAAAACCATAGCTAGTAAAATAAAGGAAACGCTGGCCCGAAACCTGCCGCAAAAAGCTGAATACTTTGAAAAAAACCTTAAGTCTTTTTCCAATGACCTGGACGTTTTGGACAAGAATATTCGCAGTGTTCTCGCAAAAAGCGATAACCGACGTTTCATGGTTTTTCATCCAGCCTGGTCCTATTTCGCCAGAGATTATGGCCTGGAACAAATTTCCATTGAACAGGATGGTAAAGAGCCAGGAGCAAGAGCCATGCAAAAAACGATTGAAAAAGGCAAAAACCTTGGGATTAAGGTAATATTTGTACAGAAACAGTTCAGCCTTTCCATTGCTGAAAATATCGCGAAAGTGATTGGCGCCACTGTCCATGAAATGGATCCTTTAGCGGAAAACTATTTGGAAAACATGCAACGAACGGCAACAGCTATATCTGGAGCATTGCGGTGACTACTGACACAGTCATAAAAATAAAAGATCTGGACTTCAGTTATGGGGGCCCAAAAATACTTGAGAATATCGAGCTCGATATCCAACGCAACGAATTTATAGGTATGGTTGGCCCGAACGGAAGCGGTAAAACAACCTTGCTTAAAATTATCATGGGTGTGTTGACTCCAGATAAAGGTACCGTCAAGGTTCTTGATAATCCCCCTTCTCAATCCGTTCAGGAAATTGGCTACATGCCGCAGTTTGCTTCTTTTTCCAGAGATTTTCCTATCAGCGTTGAAGACACTGTATTGATGGGGCGACTGGGAAAAACTTCCAGCTTTGGTTTTTTCAATAAAGCCGACAAGCTTGCAGCTGAAAAGGCCATGAACGATGTTGAGATTCTGGATCTTCGTAAAAGAGTAATTGGTTCTCTTTCTGGCGGGCAGCTTCAAAGGGTGCTTATTGCAAGAGCCCTGACCTGCGAACCACAAATCATGATACTTGATGAACCAACTGCCAATGTCGACATGAAAGTTGAAAAAGATATTTTCGACTTGCTTAAACAGTTGAATGAGAAAATAACCATCATTGTGGTGACCCACGACATCGGTTTTATTTCTCAGTATATACATCGGGTGGCCTGTATTAACCGCACTCTCATTTGCCATCCCACTTCAGAGCTGACGGGAGAAACCATTGAGAATATGTATGGCGCACACATGCATATGGTGCACCACCACCATGAGGATGAAAAAAAATAATCATGAGTAGCTTTGTTGAAGCGATATCTTCCCACGAGTTTATGCAGAATGCCATTATTGGAGGCACACTTGCCAGTGTAGCCTGTGGTGTTGTGGGATCTTATGTCGTGGTAAAACGTATTGGTTATCTTGCGGGCGGCATTGCTCACTCAGTGTTGGGCGGAATGGGAATTGCCTATTATCTGGGTCGCGCACCCATCGAAGGAGCCTTTGTCTCAGCTATTATTTTTGCTGTCGTCCTGGGCTGGGTAAGTCTCAAAATGCAACAACAGGAAGATACCGTTATAGGGGCTCTTTGGGCAGGGGGTATGGCTGTTGGAATTTTGTTTATCTCGCAGACACCCGGCTACAGTGTTGATCTCATGAGTTTCCTGTTCGGAAATATCTTGATGATCTCTTCTGATGACCTTTTCTGGATTGCCGGACTGGATTCACTAATTCTCCTTATCGTTTTTCTTTTTTACAAACAATTTCTGGCTTTATCATTTGACGAGGAATTTGCACGACTGCGCGGTATTCCTGTTGAGCGTTTTTATTTACTTTTTCTCACTCTTGTAGCCTTGACGGTTGTCATATTAATTCAAATTGTCGGACTGATTCTGGTGATAGCGTTGCTAACACTTCCTGCAGCGGTCTCGGGACACTATGTACGCTCTCTAAACCTGATGATGGTACTGGCTACTGTTCTTGGAGTGATGTTCACAACCGGGGGACTGGCATTGTCTTATCAGCCAGATCTTCCACCTGGCCCCACTATAATTCTGGTAGCGGGCTCCTTTTATCTGATGTCATTAATCATCAACCGAGTATGGAAAAAAACTTGAAATGAGTGGCTGCTGTCCTGAAATTGAAGAAGAACTGGCACATGGTACTAAACGCAAAATCCTATGGACCGTTCTTGTTCTCAATCTCATCATGTTTTTTGTAGAAGGCATTACTGGATGGATGGCACAATCCAACGCCCTGATGGCTGATGCCCTGGACATGCTGGGTGATGCCGTGGTGTATGGATTCTCTCTTTTTGTGATTCAACTTGACCCGATCTGGCGAACTCGGTCTGGAATTCTCAAGGCAACCATCATGAGCGTTTTCGCGTTAAGCATATTGGGCTCTGCCATATACCGTGTCTACCACCATGTTGTTCCAATTCCGTCTGCAATGGGAATCGTTGGCTCAATCGCTCTTGCTGTCAACCTCTTATGCGCTTATCTACTATTGCGTTTCAGAAAAGACGACATCAATATGCGTTCGGCCTGGTTATGTTCCCGTAACGATGTACTGGCAAACCTGGGAGTTTTAGCAGCCGCCGGTGGAGTTGCCTGGACAGGCTCCCACTGGCCGGACCTGGCTGTTGGGATGATTATCTCAGTGATGATCCTGCAATCTTCCTTTGGTATTTTCAAAGATGCCAGGCTGGAATTAAAGAACAATCAGGCCTGACTATAAAAATCACGAGACAAGCTATAAAATAAAAAGCTTATATTCAGGAGGTCTCATGAATCAAAAATTTATCATATGGGTTTTAACTGTTTTATTATTTTCGGCATTAAGCGCGGGATGCACAACAGGCCCGAAAACCCAATCAAGTTCAGAAAAAAACCAGGAAAATACAGAAAAAAAATCAGAAGGATCCGACTATTACAATTAAACTAGGCCAATGCACCGAGTCTTTCGGTAAGGGTATTGCAGTTATGATGGGCAAGGTATAGCAAACCATCAGACAGGGAATAGTTGTGCGGAAATGTCATCACTTCTCGACCCAGTTTTTCGATCAACTGCTGGTAAAGCTCATTCGTTTCTTCGGCATTCATTCCTATTGACGTCTCATAAGAATAACCCAGACTCAAATCATGGTCCGGCGGAGTATAAAGTTTTGTGATGCCCCATTCCATCGGACTATTTTCTATGGGTGCTCCTCGCTCAAGATCAAACTGTGAGAGAATCGCTGAAAAACCTGGCGAGTCCAGCAAGCGCTGGTTGTTAAGGACAAAGTTAATCGAGTCCATCACTTCTTCACGGGTCTCAGTCGGAAAACCACAAATAAGATAAAAGTGCATAGCAATGCCCAATTGCAGACATCGTTCGGTGGTTTCATCCACCCAGCTCAATTCCACACCTTTCTTCATGGAGTTCAGAACCCTCTGGTTGTATGACTCCAAACCAAATATCAATTTGCGGCAACCAGACTTGTATAACAAATCCATACGGTCGTCTTTGAGCAGGCTCTTCTCAAACTTGAGCTCCCCTGTCCACTGCACATCCACCTTTTGTTCGATGATCTTGGCGGCAAAAGTTCTGAGAAAGTTGATCGGCAACGCTTCATCGGTGAAGAAAAAATTATTGCAGTTATATTTTTCCTGCAACACCTTAAAATCGTTCACCACATTCTCTGCGTACCGCACATGGAAATTCATGTGATCGAATGGAATGGAACAAAACGCGCATTGTTCCCAATAACAACCACGAGAACCCATCACCGGTAAAACACGCTCCGGAGACAGGTATAGGTCCAAAGGCATTCCATCAAAATCCGGAGTTGGCAAGGCATTCAGTTCTTCCTTGGCGAAAGGCCGGTTCACTTTAACCACCCCTTCCTGCCGGTAAACCAGATTAGGTACTTTGCTTAGATCGCCATCTCCGCGAAGGTGCTCGACCAGCTTAAGAAGTGGTGTCTCACCCTCATGCACAACAAAACTGTCTACAAAATTGAAAAGCTTCGAGCCATCATTCTCCAAACGATCCACAAGCTTGGTGAACACACTTCCGCCGACAGTGATATGAATTTCAGGACGGTTCTGCTTGACGAGATAAGCCAGGGTCAAGCCGGATATGATTTGCTCCACCGAAGTAATAGAGATTCCGAGAATGTCAATGTCCTCTTCAAGAATTCCCGGCAAATACCATTGCTGATAAAGGTCATAAAAGAAATTCTCTTCCGGGTGATTGAAGGAGTCGATCACTTCTTGAGATGAGTAGGGTGAAAACCGCATCTGACTGCCTATAACCGTCAATTGTGATGGATAGTAAGGCGCTAAAATATTGTCGAGCCAAACATCCATGATTTTGAGGTTTTCCATATACTGATCAATATCATAGAACTCCTGACTGCGTTGCGAAGCAACGGCTCCATCAATTTGGTCCTTCAGTGCCATGACAATTTCTTCCGCTTCACGGAGTTTGTTAAACTTTTCCGCTTCTTCTTGAGTCAACCGAGGCTTGGAACTCAATTCGTTCAGCTCTCTAATGATGCGCTCGTATAGTGGCTTGGTTTTCTCCCAGGTACAGAGGTCATTGAGGAGTTCAATCGCCAGGTCACGCTGAACCACATCGTGAACTCCATGCATATTGAGAAACGCCTTTAAACTGGGCAAACTCAGGTAAGGTTGTGACGGATGCCAAGATGTAGGAAAAACCAGATATATCATTTTAAATAAAACCTAGTTGCAAATTTGAATATACTCGTATTTGTACTCGACCTGATAAACCGCAATTTAACAAGTAAGAAAATTGGCAAAAGCTATTAAGTCGAGAACATTTTCGACATCAGTAAAAATATGGCCTATTGGCCCAACATCTAGTTGGGTTTCGGCGCCATGAAAACTAGCATGACCAGTTTGTCATCGGTATGGTTCACCACCCCGTGATCCTCGCCCGATGGAGCCAT
Organism: Nitrospinota bacterium; assembly: GCA_009873635.1. Lineage (NCBI taxonomy): Bacteria > Pseudomonadati > Nitrospinota > Nitrospinota bacterium. The sequence goes on along the minus strand of WAHY01000034.1, from coordinate 5,929 downwards.
GGTGATTTCGTGTTGTGAAAGCAATTTTTCTTCCGACCCTACAGTCACTTTACCCTGCCCTTCCAATACATAATAAACCTTATCAGACCCATCGTGCGAATGAACCTTCTGGAATTGACCTGGCCCAATACAGTATATATCACAAAAGAATTTATCCGTATCAAACAGACTGACTTTTTTCATTTTTTCGGAATTAAACTGAACTACATCTCGAACATTGATCACTTTCATAGACATATCACTTATTTCCATTTAAAAGACATTGTTGAGTCCAGCACCTGGGTGTCGATTTTCTTTACGCCCATCTAGCCTGACTGTAGAATACATAAAACCTTAAATTTTCATATAGTTAGAATAATATCATAGAAGACAAAACAAGCCAAAATAAATAGGTTTCTAAGGATTTCACAAACCCTATTTTATTGACATCGTCATTACGATCCACTATTTTGAAAATATCCTCGCGTATGGATACACAACAGTCTTTGCATTTCTCAATACACACAATATTTTAAATTCGGGACGTAGCGCAGCCTGGTTAGCGCACTTGACTGGGGGTCAAGGGGTCGGAAGTTCAAATCTTCTCGTCCCGACCATTAAAACAGGGGTTAGCTCAAACAGGCTAACCCCTTGTCAGTTTTGTGTAATATTTCCAAAAGCAAATAACTGGAATATAGAGGATTCGGCATATGAAATAAAGGTAGGCAACGACACGGTTGAATTCACCATTAGCATCTTTAACTTTCTATCCAATAGAAGGTTACTTCAGTATTTTAACTTTTGGCCATATCGTTTTTTTTATATCCTTGAAAAAAATATAAATTTTGAATCGTTTCTATAAATATGTTATCAAAACAAGAGTAAGGAACTTAATTTTAAGGATATATCCGTTGTCACTTTTAAACCGTAAGAAATCTAATATCGTGCTCTCCAAATGGTCTGCCATGGTTCTCATGGTTGGTTTCGCTCTGATAACGGTGTTTGGAAGCCCTATTCACGACCATGATCTCGATTCATCTCATGTCGATTTGGATTGTATTTCTTGTCATCTCGTTCATTCCAGTGTTGGCTTAGAACACGACGACCCGGATATTTTTGCGAAAACACAAGAAACTCAGCCTATTTCGATTTCAACAAACCTTCAGATCAGCTCCAGCATATCCTCGGTTTTCAGCCGAGCTCCTCCCATAACCTGTTAATCCATTTTTTAAATAATTAAAAATTATATTGACCTTCGGATTCTTAGACATTCCGAAAGTTTCCAAAATAACTTTATTTTCCTGTTGCTGAAGTAGCAAACTATGCAATGCGTAAATCAGAGTTTTGCATTATTTGGAAACTTTCTAATGCATTGTCGAGCGTTTGCTTGGGTCGAAAATATCCCTTGGAGAGAAACTATGCTTAAAGTTTGTGCATTTTTACTTTTATTTAGCTGTCTATTATCGCCGGCCTTTGCAGATGATCAAAAAAAAGGAACAGAGCATGACGGACCCATGGAGCATTATGCGATTCATTTGGATGAAATTATTGTATCCACACCCATGCAAGACACGATTGCCAGTTCCGCAACACCGGTGACCGTTTTACACGACGATAATTTACGTATGAAAGCCGGGGGTACTATTGGCGAAACGCTTCAAAATGAATTGGGAGTCCATGGGCAGGCCTTTGGTCCTGGCGTTGGACTTCCCGTAATCCGTGGACAAGATGGTCCCCGTGTACGGGTCATGAGTAACGGCCTGGGCACGAATGATGCTTCCCAAAACAGCCCTGATCACGCTTCAATCTCAGTTCCAATAAATGCAGAGCGTATAGAGATCTTGCGGGGGCCTGCTACATTGCTTTACGGCAGTGGTGCTATAGGAGGTGTAGTGAATGTTATCGATAACCGGATTCCGGAAAAAGTTCCCGACCAGCTTTTAGGAGGATCGGTAGAGCAAAAATACAATACTGTCAACAACAACCATCAGACAGCATTTAAAGTTGAAGGCGGAAAAAGCAAATTTGCCTACCATTTCGACGGTTATTTTCAAAAAAGTGACGATTTAGAAGTCGGCGGTGATGCCATCGATGTCACTCGAGCCAATGTCAGTCAACCTGGCTTGGTTGTCGATAACAATACAAGTGGTTTTGTCAATAATACTGAAGCCGATAATTTAAGTCTAACGGCTGGGGGATCTTTTGTTGGTGATTCCGGTTTCTTCGGAGTGTCTGCAAATGTTGTGGACATGGAGTACCAGATTCCAACCAGGGGTGAATCGGGCGGTGAAGAATCTAATATAGAGATGGAACAAAGAAAATTGGATTTTAAAGGTGGTCTAAATAACCTTGATGGTTTCTTTAGAAAAATGGATGCTAAGCTCAGTTTCACAGATTACAAACATGTCGAAGCCCTCGAAGCTAAATTTCAAAATGATACATTTGAAGGCCGGGTGGATGCTACGCACAAGCCCATTTTCGGAATGAACGGTATCATGGGACTTCAGATAATGACCAGCCTGTTTAGAGCCCAAGAAATAGGAAGCGACTTTATTAATCCGAGAACCAGGACTGACAGTTACGCCGTATTTGCTCAGGAGTCGTTTGATTTGGCATCTAACCACGTCGGTCAATTTGGGCTACGTTTAGAGCAGAATTTTGTGGACTCAGAAATACGCGCTAATGCGTACCGAAGTTTTACACCTGTCAGCCTTTCTGTTTCAGACGTGTGGACTATTGATGACGAAAAATCATTAAATTTAGCCATAACCCGTTCGCAACGAGCTCCTATTGCTAATGAATTATATTTTTTAGGGGACCATGAAGCGACAGCCACTTATCAGAGGGGAAATCCTAATCTTGATATAGAAACTTCCTATAATATTGACTTGGGTTACAAATTAAATTCCAAGAAGGTGGCTATTGAGTTAAACCTGTTTCATAACTGGGTAAATAATTATATTTACTCAGCACGGACGGGGGGCACAGGAGGTGACGAAAATAATCCGGAAGTAATTTATCAACAAGCTTCTGCCACTTTTATAGGTTATGAAGCGCAGCTTATTTATCATGTCTGGAAAGAGAATTCGCAGGATGTTGATTTAACCTTGTTCAGTGACTACACCCGAGGCAAATTGCACAATAATGGGGATGTTCCAAGAGTTCCGCCTCTTCGCTTGGGTTTCCAGCTTGATCACAGGAGTGGCAACTGGAAGTCCAACTTGCGTCTCACTCGTGCTTTAAAGCAAGGGCATTCTGGACATGTGGAAGCAGATACTCCTAGCTATACATTGCTCAACCTAAATACACATTACCATATCGAAGATTTTAAGAAAGCAGATATGGTTGTTTATGCAAAGGGGAATAATTTGTTGAATGAAAATATCCGTAACTCGGCCTCTTTTTTGAGAAACTTTCAACCGGAGCCGGGAATCGGAGCAGAATTTGGAATTAGAATTAAATATTGATTTGAGTTTAAAAAATATAGAACGGAGTCTCCTCCAGAGTTAAAGCTAGGTCTTGAGTGTCTTTTCAAGAGTCAAGACCTAGCGCTTCGTTTCTTTTTCTTTCCTTTAGTTTTATTAGATTGTGCAGATTTAAACGCATCAGACAATACGTTAGAAACTAGTACAGATGGTTGAGAACTGGGGGTGGAGATAAGGTAAGTGTCAACGATTGCCACCTACTTCTTCCGGTTGATGGATAGTTTGATACCATCTTGCGTATGGTCCTATTTCCTCCTAATAGATCTTAGTTGTTATCTTTTAATGGCAATGTAATGGCCTTTAAAACGATCTCGGTAATTATCATAAGTAACGACTAGCCCATTACTGTTTTATAGGGAACTTAAAAAACGACAAAGATCTGAAATGACAAAAGATCCGGATAACACCCAAAAATATAAAATTGAGTTGATCGTTATCGTCATCCTGATGATCATTGTTGGAATCTTTATCGTTTTCCAGGTTTTTCCTCAGCTGTGATGGACTTTTACTGGAAAAATCAGAGCCCGCTCCAAGCAACCGACCCCACCTAAAAAACGAAAAAAAAGCGAAAATATGTTGACTCCCGCCTTTTAGCAAGGTACTGTTATTTATCGTCTAATCCAACAGTTCAAGTGCCCATGACAACCAGAACCTCAAATGCCCTAGCTATACCAACCTGTTCACTGGCTGTGTGTCGCGTTGAAGCCGGGTTTCCATCACCTGCTGATGACTACATGGAGGGTTCACTGGATCTCAATGAATATGTCATCAAGCACCCTTCCGCAACTTATTTTGTCAGGGCATCCGGAGACTCTATGACAGGTGCGGGAATTTTTCATGGCGACTTACTAATTGTCGACCGGAGCCTTGAGCCTGTTCATGGAAAAGTTATCATTGCAGAAGTGGACGGCCAGCTTACCGTCAAGCGACTTTTAAAAACGAAAGACCACGTCTCGTTACAATCCGAAAATGCCAGCTACCCACCCATCGAGTTTCAGGAAGGAAATGAAGTTGTGGTTTGGGGGGTCGTCACCCATGTGCTCCACAATCTGCTGTGAAAATATTTGCCCTAGTTGACTGCAATAATTTTTATGCATCCTGTGAGCGTGTGTTTGATCCCGGTCTTAAGGGACGCGCTATTGTCGTATTATCGAACAATGATGGTTGTATTGTTGCCCGATCAAATGAAGCAAAAGCTCTGGGAATCCCAATGGGAGTTCCACTTTTTGAGCAGAAAGCAATCATCAAAAAGCACGATGTCGCTGTCTTTTCTTCCAATTACCAACTCTATGGAGATATGTCGCAGAGGGTGATGAACAGTATTCGTCTGCACGTTCCCGACATGGAGGTATACTCTATTGATGAAGCGTTTCTGCGGTTGGATCATTTGCAACCTCGCAACCTGTATGAATACTGCAAACTGATTCGCAGAAAAATACTTCAATGGACAGGAATCCCCGTATCAATTGGCATTGGCCCCACCAAGGTTCTGGCAAAGGTTGCCAACCACATTGCAAAAAAACAGAATGGCATATTCGACATCCGCAACCGGCAAGAGCAGGATAAGATTCTTCAAACTCTGGATGCAGGAAAACTCTGGGGAATCGCAGGAAGATGGTCTGAACGTTTGAGTCGAATGAATATCAAAAAAGCTTCAGAACTCAGGGACGCGGACCCCACTATCATCCGCAAACACCTGTCAGTGGTTGGAGAGCGCATACTGCGGGAGTTGAAAGGGCAACCCTGCATCGATCTCGAAAGCATTCAACCCAGAAAAAGCATCATGTCGTCCAAATCGTTTGGCAATCTTCTGACAAAAAAAGAACCTCTGGAAGAAGCATTGGCCAACTATGCGGCACGTGCGTGTGAAAAGCTGAGAAAACAAAAGAGCCGGGCGCAAGCGGTGTATGTATTTGTCCAGACCAATGGATTCCGAAAAACAGATCGCCAATACAACAATGCATTCACACGCACTTTATCAATCCCCACCAGCGACACACGTGTCATCATTGATGCTGCAAAATTTTGCTTAAACAAAATCTACAGGCATGGATACCGCTACAAAAAAACAGGCATCATGCTGCTGGATCTGATCCCCGCCTCGCTGGAACAGAAACAATTATTCAACAACGTCAACCATCTATCCAGCGATCGCATGATGGATATTGTAGACCTGATCAATAATGACCATGGCCCTGACACATTATTTTTTGGGGCACAGGGCGTCGTCAGGGAATGGAAGATGCGCTGTGGATCGCGATCTCCACGATACACAACACAGTGGAACGAACTGCTGACAGTGGGCTGACCGTCTCATCTTTTGCCCGGATCTGCCTGCATGGGTAGTTTTTTTTCAAAGCTACGACTTCTCATTTCAACCATGACCCAGCCTGCACAGGAATCAATCCATTTCAGGTCATTATTTTTTGCTTCCGGCCCACCCATTTCATTTGATGACCTGAGCT
>WAHY01000033.1 GCA_009873635.1 Nitrospinota bacterium | reverse complement strand
CCTTACACTATTTTTTCCCTAATTTCTTAATACTAGCTAAACCAAAAGAGGCTCTCTTGGAAAAATCTGAAAAAATCTGGCTGGATGGCAAAATGGTCCCCTGGCACGAAGCCAATGTCCATGTTCTCACTCATACTCTGCATTACGGATTCGGTGTCTTTGAGGGCATTCGGTGCTACAACTCTAAAGATAATGGGTCGTCTGTTTTCCGTCTGCAGGAACATATCGACAGATTGTTTCAATCGGCGGTCATTCTTGGCATTGAAGTCCCTTTCAGCAACAAGGAAATCATTCAGGCCACCCTTGATGTCGTCCGTCAAAATAAGCTTGATGAATGTTACATCCGCCCCATCATATTCCTGGGCGATAATAAAATGGGTCTCAATCCTAAAGGAGTCGATGTCCGTTGCGCGGTTGCCGCATGGCCATGGGGCACGTATCTGGGAGAAGACGGTCTGGACACGGGAATCCGGGTCCGAATGTCGTCCTTCACCCGGCACCATGTCAATGTCACCATGACTAAAGCCAAAGCCTGTGGCTATTACATTAACTCAATTCTGGCCAAGGCTGAGGCTGTTAGAGATGGTTACGATGAAGCCATCCTTTTAGACCCTTCAGGTTACGTCTCAGAAGGTTCTGGAGAGAATATATTCATATATGCCAAGGGAAAATTGCATACCCCGGGTTTATCGAGTTCTAATCTGGACGGGATCACCCGCAATGCCGTGATCGAAATTTGTGCCGAGTTGGGGATTGCCCTGGAAGAAAGAACCATCACTCGTGATGAACTGTATATCGCCGAGGAGATTTTTCTGACTGGAACCGCCGCTGAAGTCACACCGGTTCGGGAGGTCGACAACCGCGTCATTGGGACTGGCAAAAAAGGCCCGGTTACAGACCGTATCCAGAAGACATTTTTTGAAGTGGTTCGCGGCGATCACCCCAAATTCGAGAAATGGCTCACCAGGGTCTGATAATAAAATCGCGGATGTGCCTTGCTATTTCAGTTTTTAAATCATATTTATGAAAACATAGCACTGAAAATGTTGGAGATTTTGAGTTATGCCGATTTACGAATACGAATGTGACAAATGCGGAGCCATCTTTGAAGCCATGCAGGGCATCTCCGCGAAACCCTTAACGACCTGTAACGGGCTGGGTTGTGACGACAAGGACAATGGAAAAGTCCATCGTCTGGTTTCCGCTTCCGGATTTATTCTTAAAGGTTCAGGATGGTACACGTCCGAATACCCTTCTGAAGCTCGCAAGAAGGGATGGGAAAAAGAAAGTAAACAAAGTAATGCCGGCTCAGATGCACCTGCACCAGCATCTACACCGGCACCCGCTGCGGAAACCACTGCCACCAAATCACCTGAACCTGCAACTCCGGCTAAGAAACCCTCGCAAAAAAATCCATATTCAGGAGGGAAATCCAAAAAGGCAAAAGGTTCCAAATAAATTGGAACTTGCATCATGACTGATCACCTCCACCAAAATATTTTTTATTCCATTCTGGAAGGGGTTTTGCTCGTTTCCCCTTCAATGGTCATTCAGGAAAGCAACCTGGCGGCTGAGGACATGTTCCATCGGTCGCGCGAATCGTTCCTCAATCGCAGTCTTGAAGAGTTATTTCCCCGCCAGCCTCAGCTCATCGATAAAGTCCGCAAAGTTCTGGTAACGGGTGCCTGTTATCACGATGTAGAAGCAGAGGGAATGCGCAATGTCCCCTCCTCTCGATTTCCGGCTAATTTAACCTTGTCACCTTATATGGAGTCTGATGACTCCATTCAAGGTGTGGTCGTACTTATCAAAAATATGACCCTGATTCGGGAACTTGAGGAAAGACAAAGGCCCTCAGACCACCTTAATAATATGGGAAAGCTGGCAATGGGCATGGCCCACGAAATACGAAATCCATTAGGAGGAATTCGCGGGTCAGCTCAGCTACTTCGGCAGGAAATCAAAAATAAAGCGCACCAGGAATATCTGGATATTGTGGTTTCAGAAGTGGACCGGATAAACAGGATGGTCAAGAGAATGATGGACCTGACCAAGCCCCTGGACCTGAAAATGAAGAGCACCAATATCCATAAAGTTTTGGAAGAAATCCTGTTGCTGGAAAAAGACACCCTTACGCGCAAAAAGGGTCGGTTTGAACAAATTTATGATCCCAGCCTGCCTCCCATTCAGGCTGATGAAGACCAGTTGAAGCAGGTATTTCTCAACCTCATAAAAAATGCCATCGAAGCATCCCGAAAGGGAGGTAGAATTCAAATCATCACCCGTATCAGTTCAGGTTACTCGGTAAAATCGGCGTCTTCCGCTGTAGCAAAACAAAATATCGTTGTCGAAATCATTGACTCAGGAGAAGGTATGGATGAGGAGACGCAAAAAAAACTGTTCACTCCCTTCCATACCACGAAGACAAAAGGAAGTGGTTTGGGGCTTCCTATTTCCCTGAAAATTGTCAAAGACCATAATGGGCTCATCAAAGTCACCTCAGAAAAAGGTTTAGGCACCACAGTGCAAGTATTTCTCCCAATTGCCCAGAGATGATAAGATAAAAACATGACCGGAAATCAGAATAAAATCCTCATAGTCGATGACGAGCAAAATATCCTTTGGGTTCTGAAAAAAGGGCTGGAAAAGAAAAACTACCTCGTTCACACCGCTACCTCTGCTGAAGAAGCCTTGAAGCAACTGGCTGACAACCAGTATTTAATGATGTTTACCGATATCTTCATGGGAGAGACCAACGGTTTACAACTCCTCGAACAACTCCGTCAAGTTTCACCAGGATTGAAAGTGGTTATGATGACCGCTCAGGACTCTATGAACAACACCATTGAGGCGATGAGACTGGGTGCTTACGATTACATCACCAAGCCTTTTGATTTTGATGAGGTTTTCCGCTTAATCCAAAAAGCAGAAATTGCCCAGTCCGTATCCGCGCCAACCTCTGGAACACCCAGCCAAAATCAGGAAGCCGACACACAAGAGTCAAGCATCACATCTGCAATTGTCGGAAAAAGCAGGCAAATGCAGGAAATTTTCAAGACCATCGGAAAATCAGCGGGTTCAGACCTGCCTGTCCTGATCACGGGTGAAAGTGGTACGGGTAAAGAAATGGTCGCCAGCACACTTCATCAATACTCCCACAGGAAAGAGCATCCCTTCATTTGCATCAACTGCGCCGCCATATCGCGTGAGCTATTGGAGTCGGAACTTTTCGGTCACGAACGCGGGGCTTTCACCGGAGCCATAGAAACCAAAACAGGCAAGTTTCAGCAAGCTGATGGCGGCACATTGTTTCTTGACGAAATAGGTGATATGGAATTGACCTTGCAGGCAAAGATCCTCCGCGTCCTGCAAAACAATGAATTTTACAGGGTTGGCGGCAAAAATCCGATCACCGCTGATGTTCGAATCATTGCCGCAACCAATCAGGACCTGGAAGAAATGATGAACCTGAAACGGTTTCGCGAAGACCTGTACCATCGCCTCAATGTAATACATATTGACATGCCGCCATTGAGGGAGCGGCTTGAAGATGTTCCTTTACTTGCAAATCATTTTATAAATCGATATGCCGACACCCTGGCACGAGGAGATATATACCTGTCTCCAGATGTCGAACGAATTCTGAGAGACTATCACTGGAGCGGAAATATTCGCGAACTTGAAAATGTTATTAAACGAGCCCTGATGCTGGCTCTTTCCGGCCCAATCCTGCCTGAGCACTTGCCGCCTCATCTGCAGGAAGATGACGCAACGGATAGTGAAGGACAATGGGACGATCGACTGAACCAGTTACTGCAAGACTTTCTTCACAACAATAATAATGAGGATGGAAATATTTATGACTCACTCATTCAAAAAGTGGAAAAACATCTTTTTGAAATCCTGCTAAGTAAAAACTCTGGCAAGCAGGTCGCCACAGCAAAAACTCTTGGCATCAACCGCAATACTCTTAAAAGGAAAATCGACTCCCTGAAAATTTCTCCTAAAAACCATAAGCCCAACGGCTCCTGATCCTACTGTTCCATGCAAAGCCAGAGCATTCTCTCCATACAAACACCAGTAGGGCCGCCAGCAGAAATCATCCGCCACACTTACAGTTCGCAAACAACAAAGCCAACGAAACGTATCTCGCTGGTTGCCGGACTGCACGGTGATGAGCTGGAAGGATTGTTTATCTGTCACCGACTGATGCAAATCCTGGAGAACCTGGAAGAACAAAATTCCCTTAAAGGGGAAGTTAATATTTACCCCGCTGTAAATCCTCAGGCACTTGAAACAGGAACCCGGTTGTGGCCCTTTTTCTCTGTCGACATCAACCGCACATTTGGAAGGTCCTCTACAGCCTCATTGCCCTCAGAAGCCTCAAGGACACTTATTGAAGATCTTAAATCCCATTCCGACCTGGTCGTCGATGTACATTCCAGCAATCTTCATCTTATGGAACTTCCGCAGATAAGAATCATTAAGGGATTTGAAAAAAAGCTGCTTCCTCTTTCCAAACTTTGCAATGTCAACCTGGTCTGGATCCACCCTCACGCAGAGATTTTTGAGTCCACTTTAGGTTTCAATTTGAATCAGTCCAATATCCCTACACTTGTCATTGAAACAGGAATCTGCCTTCGCATCAATAAACCGCATTGTGAAAATATTGTAGTCGGCATCCTCAACCTGCTTCAGAACAGCGGAGTTCTCGATACCGCTGAACCCCCTGAAAAAGTGTCTGAGCCCAGAGTTGTGCAACCCGATGACGTAGTTATGATCCAGGCAGGTAGTGCGGGACTATTCATCAAACAGGCTGAGGCAGGGCAAATGGTATCCGATGGAGAAAAAATAGGTGACCTGATAGCCCCTGTAACGGGAAAAGTGCTGGAAGAAATCCATGCACCTTGTTCCGGACTGTTATTTACATTAAGAGAACATCCCCTGGCATCAAAAGGCGCACCACTTGCCCGCATAGCCAAAGAGGAGACGGCGTGAAAGAAAAAGTCCTTTCCATTCCTACAGCGTTTGGCGCCCCGTTGGAGCTTCATAAAAACAGTTGGGGAAAGTCTGGCGAAACCCTGTCTATCGTGAGCGGACTACAAGGTGACCATATCAATGGAATGTATTTGAACTCACGACTTTCTCAGTTTCTCGACTCTGTTGTTGAAGGTGTTGATCCTAACTATACTCTCAAAGGCCGGGTTGTCAGTTTCCCGGTCGTAAACCTTAACGCAATTCAATCGGGGTCAAAGTTATGGCCTTATGATGGTATGGACATGGAGCTTGCTTTTCCCGGCAACCCGCAAGGAGAAATGACTGAAGCCCTCGCATCTGCTATTTATAACCACACAGTGGACTCCTATTGGGGACTGATCCTGCAATCCGCCCCTCCGCACTATGAGGACGCTCCGCATATCCAGACTATAAAATTTGACAGGAACATCAAAAAACTGTGCCGCGACTTAAAGATAGAAACCGTTAGAAAACAAAATGAGACGTTCAACCTGCTTCATCACTGGCATACACAGGGAATTATTTCTGCTGTCCTGTCTTCAGGTTCTCCAAGGACCCTGAACAGGCAGCAATGCGAAACCCTTTTCCAGGGAATCGTAAACTTTATGCTGGCAGAGAAAATCCTGAAAGGAAAAGTAAAACCTGAGGAAAATGTTAAACCCAAATTTTACCAACAGGAAAATGAAATTCCTGTACTTGCCGGTTCTGCAGGAATGTTTCTCAAAGAAACAAAATCAGGAGTTTTCATCAAAGCCGGACAAAAGATAGGAGAAATACGTGAGATTTATAGCGGCAAAAGACTGGAAGAAGTGACCGCTACGACAGACGGGTTTATTGTGACCCTGAGACAATATCCCGTCGTTTACGAAAAAGAACCCTTGGCCGTAATCCTGACCTCTAAAAAGTCCTGGCGAGAGCTCCTGCCCTGGTCAGCGTAACTGGAAAAGAAACACAACCTCAATACCGCATAACCTGCCAAATAACACTATTGCATTATTTCCACGGAAATCGGTTCGCCAGTTACGGTTACATGCATTAAGAAAAGGATCATCCCAGCCAGGCACATCAGAGTTCCTGTCACAGTCATGACTGTGCCACGCATCGATTTGGGCTTTACAATATCCGACTTTCTACGGCCATAGCGGTTGCGGGGATCTTTTAAAACCTGCTGTTCCTCCCTTTCCCATTTACTGCAGACACTCAGTATAAAAGAGCCAAACAAGACCATCGCTATCGCCCAGTACTGTTCAACCACTAAAAAGTCCATTTGTTCCTTTTTTCTTAAAATTTCAATACGGTATTGACATTCAGTATAGCAACAAACGCTTAATAAACAAAAGGTTCAAAAGGACAAAATGTTGCCAGCCAACAGGGGTTGGGTTAAACTTTAATATAAAAAGCGCACCCTTATCCGGCAAACCCATTGTGAACAAAACCGAACTGGTCATTGATCAAGAAAACACCGGCTACCGATATTCTATCGAACCATTTCTACTGGCCGATTTTATAACCTTTTTGCCAGATCAGTCCGTATTGGATATTGGCACCGGTTGCGGCATCATCCCCCTGTTGATGGTACAGCGGGAACCGAGCCTTAAGGTTACCGCAATTGAAATTCAGGATACCTCTCAAGCTAAAAAAAACTTTCGCCAGAATGATATGGAACATCAAATTTCCCTGATACAAGGTGACTTCCTGAATGAAGCCCTGATACCGGAATCTTTCGATCATATAGTTTCAAATCCGCCTTACAGGAAAATTAAAACAGGGAGAATAAATCCTGATTCTAACAAAGCCATTGCCAGGCATGAGCTATCATTAAATATGAGTTCCCTGATAGATAAATCTGCACCGCTTTTAAAAAAAAATGGACAAATCAGCCTCGCCTATCCGCCTGAACGATTGGGGGAACTCATGCGGGAGCTTGAATGCAAGGGCTTGTATCCAAATAAGGCGCGCTTTGTCCATGGTAATGACCAGGCTCCGGCTAAAATTGTCATGGTTTCAGCCCTTAAAGGGAAAAGGTCTGATTTTGCTGTGGCTCCTCCATTAACGGTTTATAATAATGACGGAAATTATTCGAAAGAAGCGGCGAACCTACTCCGTTTATTATGACGCTGAAGCCAGATAGCAGACCCGTAATGCTCTAAAGATAAATATTTTATGACTCCTCTAATCATACTAACCGGACCCACGGGATCAGGGAAAAGTGAAACAGCCCTGGCCCTTGCCCGAAAACTGGACACGGAAATCATCAGCGCTGATTCCATGCAGGTCTATAAATATTTTGATATAGGCACCGCAAAGCCTTCTCTGGAAGTGAGGAAGGAGATACCCCATCACTTGATTGATATTCTGGAACCACAAGAAGAGTTTAACGCCTTTGACTTTAAAACCAGGGCTCTGGAAATCATCCATGACCTGATGAGTCGGGAGAAAATCCCAATATTGGTGGGTGGCACTGCACTATATATAAAAGTTTTGATCGAAGATTACGATTGTGCAGAAGGAGCATCTCCTGAAATCCGTGAAAAAATCCGGCAGGACATTCGTGATCAGGGTGTAGAAAAAATTTACCGCAAGCTTAAACAAGCAGACCCTGAATACGCGGCAAAAATATCTGCAACCGATTCTCTGCGCATCGAACGTGCTTTAGGAGTTTACTTGGATACTGGAAAACGTTTTTCTGAATTTCACCAAAAAGACTCTCCCGCATCAGAACGATTTCCCATCCACACTTTTATTTTGGATAAAAATCGCAGCGAATTATATTCGCAGATCGACCAGCGTGTGGATAAAATGATTGCAGAAGGGCTTGTTCAGGAAGTAAAAAGTATACTGGACCGGGGTCACAGCCCCGATTTGAAACCCTTCAACAGTATTGGCTATGCGCAAATGGTTCAATATCTCCTGGGCAAAATTGATTTGGAACGTGCGGTTTATGAGATTAAAAGGGAATCACGGCATTATGCCAAAAGACAATTAACCTGGTTCAGAAAAATGCAGGATGCCAGCAACCTGACAGTAGAGAGTACAGACTCAGCTCAAACTTTGGCAGAAAAGTTATTATCTTTTCTTCCCAAAGTTGCCGCTTGTTTGCTGGCCGTTTTCCTGGGCTTTGCTCAACCTGCTGAAGCCGCTCCCTATGACGAAGCAAAAAAACTATTCCAGAAAAAAGAATTTGCCAAAGCAAGAAACAGCCTTCTGGCACTGCAAAACCAGTCACCGGATTCGATAGAAGCCAAACGCGCCCGATTTTTACTTGCCCTCATCCGCACCAAGCAGGAAAAGCAGGAGGAAACAATCAAACTTCTCGAACCATTGGGCGAAAAATATTCAGAGGTCGAAGACTATATCCAGTTTTACTTAATCCAGGCACTGGCTAAAACCGGGAAACACGAAAAAGTGAGGGACAATACCCTCTCACTCCTAAAAAAGATTCCAGACACCCTGCTTTATCCCAGGCTCCAAATGATTCTTGCTGAAGCTCAAATCAAGTTGGGAGAAATAGATGCAGGCATAAAGACGCTGGAAGAAGCCATCTTATCTATAAACAAAGATTTTAACCACCAGAAGTTCCAAAAATTTCTTCCTGATCTAATTTTCAAACTGGCCCTGGCGCAGGAGCAATCTGGAAAACAAAAGGAAGCTTATTTAAACTTTCGTAAACTCCACATCAAGTACCCCAACCATGACCAGGCCGTTGAGACTGAGAAGGCAATTGCCAGGCTTGTAGCATTGGAATCGATCAAAGAGACTCCTCTAACATTGAGAGAACACACCGACCATATTAAAGGGTTGTTCGAGAATGTGCGTTATAAGGAAATCATTGAAGAAATTCAACAACTGAAGAAGGACAACAACCTCTTGCCGGGAAGGTTCTATTTTTTTCTAGCCCAGGCCCATAGAGGACTCCGGGACCGCAAAAAAGCCAATGAAGTCTATCTGCAATTTCTGAAATTGTATCCGCATCACGCCAAGGTTCCAAATGCCAAGTTCAACGTTGGCAGAAACCTGTGGAACCTGGGCAAACCTTTGGCCGGAGCAAAATATTTTCAAACTGTCACCAGGGAAGCACCTTCTTCAGAGTTAGCGGTAAAAGCACAGTTTTTCCTGGGAAAGATTTATGAGGAGCGTAAAAATTACCCCGAAGCTTTGAAGAACTACAAAATGGCCTTGGAAAAATATCCAGAAGACGATTATGCCCAATGGGCTGGATGGAGATTAGGATGGGTGCATTATCTGGATGGAAAGTTTGAGCAGGCGTTTAACAAGTTTCAGGAGGCGGCCCATCGTTTTCCCGACCAGTCGTTTATCGAGTATAACCTGTACTGGAGCGGCAAGTCGGCCGAAAAACTGGGCAAAAAAGATGTAGCGCAGGATCTCTACACCAAGGTTGCGGAACTATATCCCTATACGTTCCATGGTATTCGCGCAAAAGACAGGCTTCTGGAACTGGGTGTCAAAAACCTTACTGAAAAACAAGATACCAGGCCGGTAGACAAAGATGAAAGCCTTCAATTGGGTCGACCTCTCACCAAAAGGGAAAGGTTCCATCACATTCGGGCAGTTGAATTGGCTCAACTTGGTTTAAATCAGGAAGCACGTGACGAAATCAAGGAGTTGCAGAAAACCGTTCGGAAAAACCTGACCGGGGTTTTGTGGCTTTCCCAGCTTTATCACGAGGCACAGGGCTATGCGGAATCGCTCAGGCTTTTGCATTTGTATAAAGACTTCACCACCAAGCCCAATGAAAAAAACCTGTCAGAGAAATTCTGGAAACATTTTTTTCCCCTGGCATACAACGAAGCCGTTTTGGCCTACGCAAAGTCCCGTTCCGTGGATCCCTTTTTTGTAAACGGCATTATTCGGCAGGAAAGCCTGTTTGACAGTCAGGCACTTTCTCCCGCGGGTGCCCGGGGCCTGATGCAAATTATGCCCGCAACCGGTAAAAAGCTTTACCCGAAAACCAAATTGAAAAAACCTTTTGAAACCGATGCGCTATTTGACCCGGAACTGAACATCCGGTTGGGAGTAAAATATGTCAGCCAATTGAATAAACGATTCAATAAAAATGGCATGCACATCCTTATTTCATATAACGCGGGACCGCATGTCCTTAAAAAATGGCTGAAGCGATTTGGTCATTTGAGAGACCAGGATGTGTTTATTGAATCCATCCCCTACCCGGAAACCCGACGTTATGTAAAACATGTATTGAGAAACCTGGGTATCTATAAAGCATTGTATCCTCTCTCATAAAAGCTACCAGGCTATAAAGAGTTTCTACAAAATTCAAAAGAAGCTGGTGGAAGATATCCCCCCAAAGGTTATAATGGCAGAAACCAAAAATATTCTTTTATGAAAACAAAGGTCCATTTACAAAAAACAGAAAAATATTCACTTGAGCGCCTGGAGCATTTCATCCGCGATTCTTTGAATATTCTGGATCCCAATGCTTCCTTGTTCAGTCCGGGACAGAAAATTCTTTTAAAGCCAAATCTTTTACGTGGATTCGAGCCTGACCGTTGCGTCACCACACATCCTCTCGTGGTTGAGGCTGTATGCCGGGTTCTCAGGGATTTTTCAGTAAGCCAGATAGTTATCAGCGACAGCCCGGCACTGGGGAGTTTGTCGGCAGTGGCTGATAAAGCCGGCTATGGTTATTTGGAAAAAAAATATGGCGCGGAAATACTCCCTTTGACAGATCCTGTCCCCTTCGAAAATAAAACAGGTGTTCCGCATTTAAAAATTGCCGGTTGTCTTGAGCGCTATGACCAAATCATTAATCTACCCAAAGTTAAATCTCATTGCCAGATGACCATGACACTGGGTATAAAAAATTTGTTTGGCCTGGTGATAGGAAAGCGCAAACCGGTTCTTCATTGCCTCGTAAAGAACGACAAACTGAAATTCGGGGAAATGTTGATAGATATCGCTCAACATGTAAACCCCTGCTTGACCATCGCGGATGGAATCCAGGCTATGCAGGGACAGGGACCAATTAATGGAACCCCCTGTTCGCTTGGTGTGATGGGCGCTTCAAAAGACATGACCGCTCTCGACCGGGTTTTTGCGGATCTTTTAAACATACCCCTGGATAAAGTTTACGCACTTCAGGCGGCAAAACTTAAACAGTTTGGCCAATATCATATAGAAAATATGGAAATTTCAGGTACCACCGATTACCAGTCTCTTTCAGTAAGAGATTTTAAACAGGCTTACCCAATGGACATTTCTTTCAATCCGTTCAGGCTTATCAAATCCTTATTAAAACAATTTTACGAATTAGGAATTAAAGAACCCATTCATGCCAGGGGTAAATAACGGGGAACCCTTGCAAGGCGGCACTATTAAGGAGCCACTCTGCGGTTGCCTTGTATCTAATTATTGTCAAAATTTACAGAACAACAACCAAGGTCAAGGCCTGTTTCTTTATTATTTAGAAAATATTTACCCGGATGGATAAAGTTGATAACCTTGTTGCCTTCTCTTCGGGTTCCTACCAGGCCTGAGGCTCTTAAAATGGAAAGATGATGGGAGGCCTGGGGTTGCCCCATGCTCAAAGAACGGACAATTTCAGAAACACTTTTTTCACCTTTCAGCAATAGCTGGACAATTTTCAGCCTGGTTTCATCCCCTAAAGCTTTCAGGATTTTCGCGCATTCCTCTGAGTCTGTGTATTGCTCGTCCATGGCACCAAGTATATGGGCTCCTTGTATCCCGTTCAAGTTTAATCCAAATAACATTAAAGCATGAGCAAAGAGATCATAAATCCGAACAATTGGGTCGAGCTTTACGCGGATATGATGTACCGTTTCGCGCTTGTTCGGGTTAAAGACCCTGATGCAGCCGATGAACTGGTCCAGGCAACGTTTTTTGCCGCATTAAAATCACAACATACATTTGCTGGAAAATCGTCTGAAAAAACCCGGCTGTTTGGAATACTGAAGCACAAAGTCATGGATCACTTCAGAAACTTAAAGAAACATATTTCAACCGATCTGAATTCAAACGAGGAGTCTGGCCGGATACATTTTGATTCCGAAGGGCATATGACTCCCGGACCGGGGAAGTGGAATATTGACCCTGAAAAGGCTGCCGAAAATAACGAACTGGCCAAAGTCCTTGCAGCATGCCTTGAAGGGTTGCCCGAAAAATTTCACAAATTGTTTGTTCTCAAGGAGATGGACGGGTTAAGTTCGGATGAAATCTGTAAAGAATTCAATATCAAACCGACCAATCTATGGGTTATTCTTCACCGGACCAGGAATCAACTCAAGCTTTGTCTTGAATCTAATTGGCTCAACTCTAAATAAAAGCTGGTATGATTAGTGGAATGATGAAAGCATTTAGAATGACGTGCGAGGGTGTATACCCGCTTATTTCAGAAAACCGGGACGGCTCCCTGCCTTTCTTCAAAAGGTTGCGTCTGAAAATGCACTTGACCTTATGTGGTCTATGTAATATTTATCAAAATCAATTAGATATTTTGGGCAAGATCGCCCGGTTATTGGGGAAAAATGAAACAAAAGCCCTCGAAGAAACCAGCATGAGACCTGAAACAAAAGAAAAAATTCAAAAATGGATCTTAAATAAAACTTAACAACTAATTTTAAGGAATAAAGCTTTGCCGGAAAAAATAACCAAAACCGATAGTGAGTGGCAAAAAATTCTGACTGAAGAGCAGTTCCAAATTTGCCGGGAAAAAGGGACCGAACGGGCTTTCACGGGTAAGTATTGGGACTGCCATGACAGGGGAACTTATCATTGCGCATGTTGTGATGCGCCTCTGTTTTCCTCTATCGCCAAGTTTGATTCTGGTACAGGGTGGCCGAGCTATTATCAGCCGGTTGCTCCTGAGAATATTTCCACCGAAGAAGACACAAAATTTTTTATGCGGAGGACAGAAGTGCTATGCAGCAAATGTGATTCTCACCTTGGACATGTCTTTGAAGATGGTCCAGAGCCGACTGGCCTTCGCTATTGCATTAACTCCGCCTCTCTGGTACTGCATAAATCAAAACCATCCTGACTAAAAGGGTGTTTCATAGGTAGTCTTTAGTGTCGCCACAGCAAACACTGGTTCTCAACCATGCTCACAATGCATTTTTTCAGCCATTTGCAGCAAAGCCTCTGAGAATACTCCGTGCAGTTCCCGTCGGATTTTCTTTGAGTCATATTCAACCATTGAACCTCCACCGTTTAGAAAATCCATCTGCTCGTTGACCTTCACGCACGCTTGCTTTTTATCTTCACCCACTGATGTTTGAAGCAACATAAGACTGCAAAAATCGATACCCGCCTCAACCGACTGCGTCAATTGAGGATTGATTTTGAATCCTCGATTCTGCAAGTGGCCGATAATTTTTAGAACCTTTTCAAACTCTATACGTGCATTTACATAATCCTTATCCAGCACATACTGCAGTGCCTTCATCATGGCCAGTTCCTTATTACCCTTGAAATGTGGGTAAGGAGCGGGTTGACTGAAATAGCGGTTCTCCAAATCAAACAACAGGGCAAGCGCGTTTTGCCGGGTTTTCATTTTTGACAAAGGGTTCTCATTGGGCAACCCTTTATTTTTCGGGTTGATCTGTTCCGAAATATAAAACCAGGCAAGTGTTTTAAGTGCAAGAGGTTGTGATGCCGCCCCTTTCAAAATAGCATGCTCGATGTGATTAAGACCGACAAGCCTGTGGTCTCTGCCTCCCTGCATAATAAAGTTGCCGAGTCCCCCTAATCGGCTGTTGCCATAACGGTACATTCCCAACCCAAAATAGGCATCGACAAGTGCGGGGTTCAAAGAAATGGCCTCTTCAAGGTGGTTGTCGGCCTGGAACCCATTTATCAGGGCTTCCAAGAGCTTTCCCTGACCATATACAAAGATAGCAATATAACCTTCCGATGCACCGAGAAATAAATTTGCCTGGGCTTCCTGTTCAGGTGATACCGATTCATCATCCAGAATCTCATTTGCCAGATCTTTCACCTGCCTGCTGTGGTACATAAATTTTTCAGCAATTTTTTCATCCTGATATTTGCTGGTGAAAGCCAAAGTGTGACAAAGCTCCCCCAGCAACCCTGCGTAATTGAAATGAAACTTCATAAGTTCCACCCGGTTTTCAATGGATGGCATAGCGGATTCCAGACGATTGATTTCTACCTGAAACCGGACAAACCACTCGTCAAAGTGATAGTACATGGAATCTTTAAGTGCCAGAGTTGCCATTTCATCAGCGGTCAGGTTATTCATCGAGGCACTGGGGTTGGCATTGGCAGTAACCATGAAAATAAGCAGGGCACAAACAAGAAAGAAACCGGTTCTAATCTTGAGTATATTTTCATACATAGGCAACAACCATCAGGAATGCCTGCTAAGGAGTTGGCGGATTTGACCGACTCTTTGATAATCTTCCAGTTTCACAAAAAGTTTTTCGGCCTTTTTTAAATGAAAGAGTGACTTATCTTTATCCAATATATTTTCGCGATATAATTTTCCCAGAACTAAATGACCCTCTGCAAAATCAGGTTTGATCCTGACCACTTCTCGGAAAGCAGCACAGGCTTCATCAAATAATTCAGAATCCATAAGGGTCAAACCAAAATAAAACTGAACCTGAACAGAGTCCGGTTTCAGGGCAACGGCCTTTCTCATATAATCTACAGCCAGCGTAATCTGTTTATCCATTCGACAGGCTATACCCAGATAATAATAAACATTAGAATCATCAGGGTCGACACCCAGAGCGCGGGTCAAAACCTGGATGGCCAATTCCAACTCATGTTGTTTGATATAAGATGCTCCCAAAGCTGTATAGGCGTGAATAAAATCCGGATTGATATCAATCGATTTTTTGAAAACCCATACTGCCTTGTGCAAGGCGTCAATACCATTTTCCTCCATGCATCCATATGCCACGCCCATATTGTAAAAAGCATCCAGAAAATCAGGCTTGAAACCTTGAGCCATCCGATAAGCATCTAC
>WAHY01000032.1 GCA_009873635.1 Nitrospinota bacterium | reverse complement strand
CCAAACCTTGAGAGTATGAAAAACTGCCTATAGGAAGCGAGGGGCTAGTCAGTCGCAATAGTTTTAACAAACCAAAACTTTTTGAAAAAGGCACCGTAAATTTAATGTTCATGATTATGATTATGCTGGTGATGACCCTGATGATTGTCGTAGGCTCCCGGTTCAGGCTCGAAAGAAGCCCGTTCATGTTGAACAGATAACCCAAGGGAACGCACCATATCGTCCAAAACATGATCCTTCAAATACCGTATCCACCCTTCCCCAATCTGCAAAGGAACATGGCGATTTCCCAGGTGATAACAGGCTCGAGTCAATAGGAGATTTTTGGATTCGTACACTGTTGAGACGCTTTCCACCGCCGCAATCACTTCAATGATTTGTCCGTCTCCGGCTCGGAGTAAATCTCCATTGCGCAAGACTTGGCCTCGGTTCAAAATAAGAGCGGCTTCCTGACCATTATCCAAAGTTACCCTTAAACGGCTTTTTTGCCGACGATCAAAAGGCAGGGTCAGCGAAACAGACGGACTTTCCTTCTCTTCAATTCTTTCATTTATCTCTAACATAACTAAACTTGCGTTAAAAATCGCAGATCAATTAATAAAACTAAAACAAGAAATATCGTTGAGCTAAGGGGAGTTTTTCTGCCGGTTCACAGGTTAATAATTCCCCATCCGCCCTCACTTCATAGGTCTGGGAATCCACTTCGATCTGGGGCTGATAGTCATTATGGATCAAATCCTTTTTTCCAATATTCCGAGTATTGTTTACGGGAATGATTTTCTTCTTAAGCTTTAACCTCTTGCCTATATCTGCCTCATATGCGGCCTGCGAAACAAAGCTCATACAGATTTCACTGCGAGCCCCTCCCAAGGCACCAAACATTGGACGATAATGGACCGGCTGTGGCGTCGGGATAGATGCATTGGGATCCCCCATGGGTGCCGCAACGATCATACCGCCTTTGATCATCATGGATGGCTTTGCTCCGAAAAACGCGGGTTTCCAAAGGACAATGTCGGCCAGTTTTCCCGCTTCCAGAGAACCCACTTCATGAGAAATCCCATGAGATATGGCCGGGTTAATCGTGTATTTTGCGATATAACGCTTAGCGCGGAAATTATCGTGGCGTGAGGGATCCGGCGATAAAGCCCCCCGTTGAACTTTCATTTTATGAGCCGTCTGCCAGGTACGGGTAATCACTTCTCCAATTCTCCCCATCGCCTGCGAATCCGAAGCGATCATACTAAACGCTCCCAAGTCATGCAGAATATCTTCCGCGGCTATCGTTTCCCTTCGAATACGTGATTCCGCAAAGGCGACATCTTCAGGAATCTTTGGGTCTAAATGATGACAAACCATCAGCATGTCCAAATGTTCATCCACGGTATTTGCGGTGTACGGTCGTGTCGGGTTTGTCGAAGAAGGGAGCACATTGGCTTCGCCACAAGCCTTAATAATATCTGGAGCATGGCCTCCTCCCGCGCCTTCGGTGTGGTAGGTGTGAATGGTTCTTCCTTTAAAGGCGGCTAACGTATTTTCCACAAAGCCGGATTCATTTAAGGTGTCTGTATGAATGGCGACCTGGATATCAAACTTATCTGCAACACTCAAACAATTATCGATCGCTGCGGGAGTGGTTCCCCAGTCTTCATGAAGCTTTAAGCCCATGACGCCGGCAAAAACTTGTTCTTCCAAAGCCAAAGGCAAACTGGCATTCCCTTTTCCCAGAAACCCAAAGTTAATGGGTAAATCTTCCACGGCTTGATACATGCGGTGGATATTCCAGGGCCCCGGGGTGCAGGTGGTCGCATTCGTGCCGGCGGCGGGCCCGGTTCCTCCGCCAATCATAGTAGTGATTCCGGACATCAAGGCATCTTCAACCTGTTGCGGGCAAATGAAATGGATATGCGCATCAATGGCCCCCGCTGTGGCAATCTGCCCCTCACCGGCAATCGCTTCCGTGGAAGGCCCAATGATAATATCGACCTCGGGTTGAATATCCGGATTTCCCGCTTTGCCAATTCCCATAATACGGCCATTCTTAATGCCTATATCCGCTTTTACAATTCCCCAATGGTCCAATATCAAAGCATTGGTGATAACGACATCAACCGCCTCTTTCGAGGATCGTTGACTTTGACCCATTCCATCGCGAATGACTTTGCCGCCGCCAAATTTAACTTCCTCTCCGTAAATAGTTCTATCTTCTTCCACCTCGATCCATAGTTCCGTATCACCCAAACGGACACGGTCCCCCACCGTCGGTCCAAACATATCCGCATAAGCGCGGCGGTCTATCGTGCTCATCATTTATTCTCCAATTGATCCATAACTTTTCCGTTGAATCCATACACATGCCGGGACCCGGCATAACTCACCAGTTCGACCTCACGGGTTTGACCGGGTTCGAATCGAATCGCGGTTCCAGCGGGGATATTCAATCGAAACCCTCGGGCACTTTCTCGATTAAATTCCAGGGCCGGATTGGTTTCAAAAAAATGATAGTGCGAACCAACCTGAATCGGCCGGTCACCGGTATTCGCAACGACCAGGGAAACGGTGTCCCGGCCTTCATTTAAATTCAATTGACCTTCTTGAATCGCATATTCACCAGGAATCATATTGTCCTCTAAGGTATAGGGTTGTGAACGGTTACTAATTTTGTACCATCTGGAAAAGTAGCCTCTACTTGAACCTCATGAATCATTTCAGGGATTCCCTCCATAACATCGTCTCTTTTGAGTAATTGGGTGCCGTCACTCATGAGTTCAGCAACACTTTTTCCTTCTCGCGCCCCTTCCAATATTGCCGCCGAAATATAAGCTATCGATTCCGGGTAATTAAGCTTCAATCCCTTTGCCAAACGTCTTTCCGCCAGCAACCCGGCTGTAAAAATAAGCAACTTGTCTTTTTCTCTTGGAGATAATTCCATTGGCTCTCCTTATCTATTTTCAAAAAATATAGCCCTATGTATTCCAAATCCGCGGAATCACGGCATGGTGCCCTCGAATTTCAAAACGCAGTTTTTGCCAAACCCGAGTTAAAAACTTTCTGACCTGGTCAGCACTATTTCCAAGACATCGAAATTGGATTACCCCATTCACAAAGGTCACAGAATAGGCATCCTTTGTTTTAAAACTTTTTACATACTCCCGGAGTGTATCCACCAACTCTTTCTCAGGTGTGAAACATACCAGATTTCCTAAAACGGTTTTTCGGTCTACACCCCATTTATTACTAAGAATGGGATCATTCCCCTGAATCAATAGTCTTTCCAGCCGAACGGGTTTTTCTTTCATCCATATTTCAAACCGCTGATCCAGGGAGCCATGGATGAAAGGTTCATTAGAAGCAGGCCTTCCCAAACAGCAAATATCCCATCCGATAAAATGACTAGAGGGATTGATTTCAATTTTGGTTTTTATGTTTGCTTTGGCACCGGAAAAAAAAATATTTTCCAAAGGAAACCACTCCAAACATGCATTGTCTTCCACTTTAATTATTTGCACTTGAAATGCCGAGGACCCGGAACTGCGATAGAATTTCCCGGCCGCAGGGGTCGTGAACAACGCATTTGCCCCCGTTTTCAATTCTACTTGAACCTCCAATCGGTCTCCCCCAACCACTCCCCCAGGGGGATGCAACAAATAGACATGGCAGGTTCCATTACGTTCAGGGTAAAAAGGTTTTTGGACTCGCAGGGGGCCTTCATGTTTTTTCCGGTTTAATATGGTTTTTCCATTTAGCTCTGTAAACCCTAACTGGAGCTTAGCTTTCCACCCTTTATTCAAGTGTATTTTTTCGGATCTAAATCTGGTCATAAATCCAATAGCCGCCTAAACCAATGGCCCAAAAAGCAATTAACGTTCTAAAGCACATTGCAAAGGGCAGCAGTCGGGTATCAAACCAGGTCAAAATAATTCCCAATATCCCCCCAAACAGAACCATGGAAAATAAAACACCAACGCTAAACACCACCAGATATCCCAATCCTTCCCAAGCGGAATTTTGGTTTGCGATGGGAATGAGGACCAAAAGAGGTGTGGACCCGGCAAGCCCATGGATCATCCCAATCAATAAGGCCTTAGGGGAAGTTTTATCATTTTCAAAAACTAGAAAACTCTGAATATTTTTTTTCGGGTTTAATCGCTCAATGGGTTTCTCATTCAGGAAATGCTTTCGGAAACTGTTGAAAGATATGTCCCACAACGCCAAAACTCCAAGGATAACCAATATATAACCAACCAGTTTTTCCGCAAATTGACTGAGTTGATGGGGAACCGCCAACCCCAGTAGCAAAACGGCTGTTCCAACCAAAAGTAATGTGAGGCCATGACCCAAGGCCCAATGCGAACACAAGAGCCATAGCTTTTTGGGCTTTGAAGGGGTTCCCGCTAAATTGGAAACCGCCGCGACATGGTCTGTATCAAGCGCATGAAAAATTCCCAACCCTAAGGCGTCCGTAAAAAAAGGTACTATTCCCGACATAACTGAAGAAATTATCCCTTAATGATTTTTTTGGACATAAAAACTCTTATTCCAAAACCTAATAGCAATATTCAAGCCAAAATAGTCCAATGGAATTTTCTATTCACAGGCCCCATTAAATCATAGAGTTATTGTAGGCAAGAGCATATTCAGTCATCCGGGACGGTATCGCATTTGCCTTAAAATAGGGCAAAATGATAGGAGTACGTGCTTAAATAAAATGTTTTTTCCGCAAATTTATTTTCTAAAACCCTATTGAATATTTTTCAGAAAGAGGAAAGGGCTTGCCCGATTAAAAACAAAGCGAAACCCGACATTATTTAATGAAATCAATGGTTTTAGAGCAAAAAGGGGGATAAATGCAAAGAAATGACAGGTTGATAGCTACACGATTTCCAGAGGATCTAATAACCAAACTGGATGAGGTTGCAAAACAGAAGGATCGGACAAGATCGTAGATGCAAAGAAGAGTTCACGGAGATATGTTGCTAAGCTTCGAGTGGAGAAAAACAAAACCTGCAACTCTATACTGCGAAAAGATGACAAAAAATGCTCCAGTAAGGGCTTCAAAACACCCGGAAAAACGAATCAATTGAATCAATCACGTTGCTATTAAAAATGGGCCTCCTCACCTCTCCCGGCCTTATTTAAAAACCCAATTCAAAGAAACAAGTATTTTTACAGCTTTTATGCTTTGTGCAGGGTTCACCCTAAGCAAAATGTTTTTTGAAAGTGAAATTTTACTGCAAAATAATTATTGAAAGTTAGATAAAATGATTTCGCACCTAATATTCATACAGGTTAATCCTCTCAAAACTCACGATAATTCGTTCATATTTAACTTTTTCCACGTGTTTTGGGGTCATAGTTTCCTGCGAAATTTCCTCACTATATCCTACAACCACTTTACTAACTCTATTTTACTAATTTGATGAAGTTGGCATAGCTATTGCTATATAGCCTTTTAGAATTGAAATGATTTTTTATATTGAGGTTCTATATGGAAAAGAAAAACCTGCTATTTGTTGATGACGATACCCATCTTCTTTCTAGTCTGCGCCGACTTCTAAATAGTCATCGCCAGGAATGGAATATGGAATTTGTCGCCACTGTGGAAGAGGCTACAAGTAGAGTTCACACCATGAATATAGATGTTGTGGTTTCTGATGTCTCTATGCCGGGAAAGGGCGGGTTCGATTTATTAAAAGAGCTTAGAAATAATGGTGAAACGAAAGATATACCTGTAGTCATGCTGACCGGAATGGAGGATAGGGAATTTAAGCAAGAAGCATTGAATCTAGGGGCTACGGACCTATTAAACAAACCTATTGACCTGGAAGAACTTCTGTCTCGTTTGAAAAATTCTCTTCATCTCAAATCTTATTTTGATCAAATAAAAACATTTAATGACGAATTAGCCCGTAAAGTTGAAGAAAGAACTGAAAACTTAAAAACAGCTAATAGTAATTTACAGAAGGCAATACTCGTTGCAGAATCTGCAAACAAAATCAAAAGCGAATTTCTGGCAACTATGAGTCATGAGTTGCGGACCCCCTTGAATGCAGTGATAGGTTATAGCGATTTGATTATGGAGCGGGTATCGGAAAATAGCCCTGATGATGAAATCATAACGGATGTGGAGAAAATAAAGAAAGCGGGATTACATCTGCTAAAACTTGTCAATGACATATTGGATATATCAAAAATCGAAGCTGGGAAAACAGAGCTTTATTATGAACCCTGCGATCTCTCCTCTTTAGTTAATAATGTAGCATCAATCATTGAGCCAACTGTTGGAAAAAACCACAACACTTTTTCAGTTAAGTTTGAATGTTCTCCTGGAGTCATTCTAACTGACCAGACAAAGCTCAAACAAGTTCTCCTGAATCTGTTGAATAATGCAACAAAGTTTACCAGGGAAGGATTAGTGTCTCTAACAGTTAAGCAAACCCAATCCAACAATCAGGAAGAATATATGTTTGAAGTCGCAGATACTGGAATAGGAATGACTCCTGAACAACTGAAAATTATATTTCAAAGTTTCACCCAGGCGGACTCCTCTACAACCAGAAAGTATGGAGGGACAGGTTTGGGGCTGGCAATCAGCAAGCAGTTTTGCGAGATGATGGGTGGGGATATTTCTGTCGAAAGCATTATTGGACAGGGGTCGACTTTTAAAGTTCGCATCCCCGCGAAGAAAGTAAATCCGCAGGAAGAAAAGAAGATTAAAGAAGAAAATGAACATATTTGAAGCACCTGAAAATTCCACCGTGCTGGTAATCGCAGAAAATCCGTATTTACAGGACATGATGATGTGGAGACTTGAAAAGGAGGAATTCACATTTTTCGCCGCCTATAATTCTATTGACGGTCTGGAACGTGCCAAGGCAATGAATCCTGGGGTGATTGTTCTTGACATAAACATGTCGAAAAATGATGGATGGGATGCGCTGATAAGTTTAAAAACACATCCGCAACTTTCAGGCATCCCATTGATTTTATTTTCAATGATTGATGATAATAACCAGCAATATATATTTGGAACAGCAGAATACTTTGAAAAACCGGTGGACCGACGTCGAATAATTTCTGTATTAAAAAATTACTCAAACGAAGGTAACGATAATAATGTTCTGATTATTGAAGACGATCCCGACCAGATAGAATTGCTCAAGCATAGCCTGAAGCCAAATGGATTCATCTTAGAAGAAGCTGAAAATGGAGAAAAAGCACTGGAACAAATTTCAAAGAAAAAACCGGATTTGATTCTCCTTGATTTAATGATGCCGGTAATGGATGGTTTTGAATTTCTTGAAAGATTGCGATCAAAAACTGAATGGGAATCAATACCCGTCATACTCATCAGCGCCAAAAAATTAAGCACTGATGACTACTATCGTTTAAATAATAATATCATTAATATTCTGGAGGGAAGATTTAAAAAAAGAGATGATCTCATCGGCAACATCATTGGATATATTAAAGAAACCCTATTCAAAACCAAATTAACCAGATAAATAAAGCTTATGGAATCCCAAATTAAAAAAACTAAAATTTTAATTATCGATGACGATTTGAATTTGCAAGCAAGCCTTAAAAGACTTCTCATTAAAAAAGGTTTTATTGTTGATGTCGCATCAAATGGAAAGGACGGATTGTTAAAAATTGGAGACTTTAAGCCTGACTGCATTCTCCTGGACATCGGGATGCCAATTCTGGATGGCAATGAAACACTAAAGATGATCAAATGGCTGTTTCCCAAAGCAAAGGAAGCCTGGTCAGATTCATCCGCTGATGTGATCATAATCAGCGGTGTTGACGATTTAAAATCGAAGGCAGAATGGATCTCCAGCGGAGCTTTTGATTTCATTCCAAAACCTGTACAATTTGAAGAGATTTATAACTTAATAAGCAACTCTATTAATACAAAAAATTAAATTATCCCTCCAGATTGAAATTTAAGAGCGTTAATACTCGTGTTAAATCGTTTTCCAAAATCAAAATTACTAATAGTTGATGATGATAAAAACCTTTTGCTTGGACTGAAAAGGAGCTTAAAAAAGGAAGATTATCTTGTTGAAGTTGCTACTGATGGGGAGGACGCGTTATCAAAAATTGATGACTTTGAACCTGATGTGATCATTTTAGATCTAAAAATGCCCTACATGGCAGGAACTACTTTTTTGAAAATGATAAAACAATTTTACCCTGCCATAGAAGTTATTATTTTGACTGGATCTACAGATTTTAACTCCTACACAGAATGCCAGGATAATGGGGCTTTTTCCTGGGTCACCAAACCTTTGAATATTGACAGCTTGATTCTTAAAATAAACAGTGCTATGGCTTTAGTATCTATAAAAAAAGAGGCGAAATCTAAAAGGCAAAATTTCCGAGGCAGGCATTGAAACCCGGGATGCCTGAAAAAGAGAATCCCGGCCTCAGAAATTCAATATAAATTCGGCATTAAAATTGCCCGACATAAACTTGATATTCGATTATAGAAACACTATAAAACGAATTACCTCCTGAATTAAAACTAAATCTGACATGTATTCGTTGCCCATTTTATTTGCAATTTAATGGTGAAAACAATTTTCAGGGAGATAAAATCTAGTTTTATTTCCTATTTCTGCAATACAACAGTGGAAAATTATTTTGAAAAATAATCTGAAAATTTTATTCGTAGACGATGATATTTCCCTGCTCCAATCCATTCGTCGGTATGTTCGTTTGAATCACAAAGAATGGAACTGCATGTTTTCAAACAGCGGAGAGGAAGCTCTAAAGATTTTGTCGCAAATGCCATTTGATTTAATCAATTCAGACATGCGCATGCCGCAAATGGATGGTTCTCAGCTTTTACGAAAAGTAAAAGAAAAATATCCTGCGACAATACGTTTCATTTTGTCGGGACAAACTGAGCAAAATTCCTTTTTAAAGGGAATTGGATCCATGCATCAGTTTCTAACGAAACCTTGTGGCATGGACTTTTTTAAAGGTCATACTCGTCAATTAACAAAAACTATTATCTCTTAATTCATATGACAAAATTTTTTACTCCTATAGGACTGGTTTTAGTTCTCGCATCAGTTATAACCGGATATGTAGCTCATGGCGGGAATCTTGCTTTGCTTTGGCAACCAACCGAGTTTGTCATCATAGGAGGTGCTGCATTGGGGGCATTTATAGCCAGCTGCACACCCGAAATTTTCAAACATGCATTACATACTATGAAAAAAGGCGTTCTTTATACCCCAATCGTTAAGGAAGACTATATTGAGGTATTAAAACTGCTGAATGAAATTTTTGCAAAAATAAGGAAAGAAGGTCCTATTAAACTGGAAAGTCACATGGACGATCCACAAAACAGCTCGATCTTTAAAAAATACCCGGACTTCCTAAAGAAAACAGACGCACTTGAGTTTTTAACTGACTCTTTTCGAACAATTATATCAACAAAAATCCTTTATTATGATCTGAATGCATTATTAGAAGAGGAAGTAGAAGCCTACTTTGAAGAAATAGAAAAACAAGCAGAACTGGTAAATGAAATAGCAGAATCTTTCCCGGGTTTAGGCATTGTCGCAGCTGTTCTAGGCGTCGTTATTACAATGCAAAAAATATCAGAACCACCTGAAGTTTTGGGAGTGTCAATTGGCGCGGCATTAGTAGGAACCTTCCTGGGGGTACTTCTTTGCTACGGTTTCGTTGCGCCGATAGCCAGAAAAATGAAATTGTATGCGGAAAGCCAAAAGGAATACCTGTTGGTGATAAAAACGATCACAATATATTTTGTCAGTGGAATAAACCCCAAAATAGCCCTGGAATTCGGAAGAAGAGCTGTCCCGAAACCTACTCGACCCACTTTTATGGATATGGAAAAGAATTTTCAGGAAATGAAAAAACTGGAAGTAAATTAATATTGAAATCTCCGCTTGGGCAAAAAACAAAGAGCAGGATTAAACAACAATGGCGAATAGAGTCTTATTAGTCGATGATGACCCGAATATTCTGAAAAGTTACAAGCGTCAGCTGACTACTTTTTTTCAGGTGGAAACAGCTGAGAGCGCGGAAATCGGCTTAAAAACCCTGACAGATAACAAGGATATTGCAGTTGTAGTGACCGACCTGAAAATGCCAGGAGTCAACGGCCTTGAATTTCTGGAAAAAGTGAGAACTATTTCACCCAATTCCGCAAGAATCATGCTTACGGGTTACCCTGATCAGAAAACAATAGTTGATGCCATCAATACAGGAGGAGTTTCCAAGTTCCTTGAAAAACCCTGTTCAAATCAGTTATTAAAATCATCTATTGAAGAAGGTTTCGAATCTTTTAACCTGACCTCCCAAGAATCCAATACCTCAAAAAGATTAATGGCGCACAATCTATCAATGTTGAAAGAGAAAGTCGCCGAACAAAACAAGAAATTAAAAACAGCAGAAAAGAACATAAATTTACAAGCCCAAAAACACCTGACTGAAAAGAAATCAATCAGCTCCATTTCAAAAAAGCAGTTGGAAGAAGAAAAATTGAGGTTGATTGAAAAACTAAAAGATCTGGAAGAAAACAACAAAGGATTAAAATTAAAACTCGGCACTGTAGACGAAGAAATCAAGAAAAATGAGGTTTTAAACCAAAAACTTGAAACCATCGAGGACATACTTGCCAACGAAAGGAACATGCATGAAAAGCTGGCAGCTGAAAAAGACCAGGCGGAGGAGAATTATAAGCGTCTTGAGGATGAACTGAAAGGGCTGAAAGATGACAAGGGCTTAGTTGAAAAGATCAGAAAGAGTGTCGATAAAATAAAACAGTACAAAGAAGAAAACCTGGATTTAAAAGATAAGTATTCATCGCTGCAAGAAAAGTTCAAAGAAAAAAATGTAGAAGGAGACATTGATAAAAAGGAAGAAATCGAAAAAGAAATAACTGAACAGAAAATAATAATAGATGAACTTCGCAGTAAATTGGAAGCTGTGAATTTTGAAAAAAAGGAAATAGAGAACTATCGTCAGGAAATTGAAATACTACAGAACAAACTAAAAAATACTCCTCCAGAAAGTTCAATTGTAAAAGAGCTGGAAGATACCGAAAGCACGAGAAAAGAATTTGCCAAGATACTCAAATCGGATGAAAAGACTTTTGAAGTTTTTAAAGTTGCCCTCAACAACAAAACCAGCTTAGAACAAAGAATCAACAAGCTGGATGATATTATTAAAAAAACCAAGGAACATATTGAAGAAATCATTACAGAAAATAACGAGTCCGATTCTGGAATGGCACATTCAACAGAAGTAGTGGATTATTTAAAAATACAAATTGATAAGAAGGAAAGTATAAAAAAACTGTTGATCAATCAGAAACAAAACACAAATAACGAAGAAGAGAAGCAGGAAAATATTATTATTCAAAAGAAAAATATAAAAAAACACCAGGCCCATGGCGGATCCTGGAAAGTTGCCTACGCTGATTTTGTTACAGCCATGATGGCATTTTTTCTTTTAATGTGGTTACTATCACAGCTGTCTCAGGAGTCACGGGACAACCTGCAGGAATACTTTCAAAGCTATAAAGCCTTCGTTCATTCCGGAGACGAGAAAGTTGTTGGTTCGGACTCTGTTCGTTCAGCTGATTTAAAGGATAAGAACTTTCAGGAACGATTAATTGAAGAATATAAAAATAGATTCTCAGGTTCAGATGAGCACTTGAAGGTAGTAAAGGTTGCTGGTGGGGTTCGAATACAGGTTATGGATATCACTGACAAACCAATGTTTGAAATCGGGAGTGCTGTGTTCAGACCTGAAGCTGTTGAAATTTTTCAATTTCTTGCAGAAAGAATTAAGGGACTTCCGGGTTCTTTAATTATAGAGGGACATACTGATGGCTTGCTTTTCTCCAGTGGTGATAAAACCAACTGGGAGCTTTCGATGGAAAGAGCCTCAACCGCCCGTTTTCATTTGATGAAAAATGGCGTAGATTCGAAAAGACTGAAAAGAATAGTTGCCTATGGTCATTCTGAGCCAATTAATCCGGATGACCACTTCGACCCCAAGAATAGACGGATTAATATCATTTTACTTAATGATGAGAATAATAAATCCTAGCGCCTGCACTTTCAAACAATTGCTTATAAAATATTGTTTTCTGAGTTTATAAACAAAGATCTCGTTTTCTGAGTTTATAAACAAAGATCTCATTGTTTAAATTATTTCAATGAACTCTAAAATACTTTTCGTTGATGATGACCCCAAAATTCTAAGTGCTTTCAGGCGAAATCTTCGGGAGCATTTTCAGGTTGAAACCATCCTTGGGGCAAAACCAGCATTGGAAATAATCGCAAAAAATGATCCCTTTGCGGTAGTCGTTGCCGACATGAAAATGCCGGGTATCGATGGAGTTCAGTTTTTGGCCAAGGTTAAAAAGAAAGCTCCTGACACAACGAGGATCATGTTGACGGGATATGTGGATCAGGATACGGCGATTAATGCTGTAAATGAAGGTAATATATTCAGGTTTTTGTGCAAGCCCTGCTCCAACAAGGATTTAGTTAACGCTCTTGAAGCCGGAATTGA
The DNA here is from genome assembly GCA_009873635.1 of Nitrospinota bacterium. NCBI lineage: Bacteria > Pseudomonadati > Nitrospinota > Nitrospinota bacterium. The sequence goes on along the minus strand of WAHY01000032.1, from coordinate 3,747 downwards.
ACTATATCGCCTTAAAACCGCAGAGAAAGAATTATTAGATCAAACTCTAAATGGAAGCATCAATGCTTTGACAGAAATTCTTTCAATATATCATCCGGAAATTTTTGGCCATTCAAAGAAATTGAAGGATTTAATTCATGGCCTGGCGGAATTTTTTAATATCCCGATATCCTGGGAAATGGAAGTAGCGGGAATGCTTGCCACGATAGGGTATGTGGGAATTCCTCCTGCGCTGAACTTGAAAATTCAAAGAGGAGAAGGGATTTCACCCGAGGAGGAGGAAATGCTCAGTTTAACTCCAGAAATTGGAGCCAAATTTCTGGGGAATATTCCAAGACTTGAACGTGTCTCGAAAATTATACTCTATCAGAATAAGAGATATAATGGGTCCGGATTTCCCCAAGACTCTGTATCGGGACAAGAAATTATATTCGGGGCAAGGTTAATTAAAATTCTTATGGACTTAATCCATATAGAAGGTGGAGGAGTCCCCGTGGATCAGGCTATTCTTGAATTGAAAAGTAAAAATGGTTGGTACGACCCTGATCTCCTGGAAAAAGTAATTGTCTATCTTGAAAATAAAAAAAATATTGAGCCCTCAAAACCAGGGGATATCATTTCTGTTCCGGTTGATGAAATCCAGGCAGGGCATATATTAAGATCTAATGTGGAAACTGTTGATGGTGAGCTTTTACTTGCTTCAGGCAGAAAACTTTCGTGGGTCGAGGTAAAGTTGATCAGAAATCATGCCAAGCTGACCAAACTTGTAGAACCTCTTAAAGTTGAAATCAACGATTCTTAAAAATAAAAAAGGGTTAGGGTTTTGAACTCATATATTTTCAGTGATCCAGGTTTCTCCTTTGGTGATTAAACCCTTAGTTTCTTTAAGATCCAAAACACTTGTTAAATATTGGTAATCCAAGCAATCAAACCAATCCTTATCTTCCTGCAGACTATATCTTTCCAACATTGCATATGCAATATGGACAAATACCAAGGGGCCAAGAGAGTTGTTTTCAGACCTTGAAGGAAACTTATGAAAAGAAATCGCATCTGCAATTGATCCCGGCAAACCCCATAATCCCGCCAAACATGAACCTAATATAGAATAATCGATATTAAATTTATCTAATTCAGAGTCTGGGTCTGTTTCTGATCCATTATTGGATCGAGCTGCAATTTCCTGGTATTGACCTGGGAAACCTGTGGCTAAAATAACCAAACCAACTTTTTGCAAGAAACCTGCTGTTTGAGTGGTTTCTTGCAAATCCTGATTCATTCCAAATTCTTTAGCCAGATGGGAGGAAAGATTTCCGACGTTAATACTTTCCTTCCAAATATTTTTCAATATATCTTCATCGACATTGGCTTCGTGTTTTTTAAAAACATGAAAATTAAAAACCATTTCTTTAATTAAATCCAAACCAAGTATTTTTGCAGCTTTTACTGGAGAACAAATCTTCCCAGACCCCCCAAAATAAGAAGAGTTGACCACCTGCAAAATTTTCGCCGTCATCCCGATATCTTGTGAAACTATTTTTGAGATTTCATCTATATTGCCATCGTCTTTATTTAGTTTTTCGGTTAGTTCGTCATAGTTAGCGGACAATCTTGGCAATGTATCCATTTCAGTCAATAAATTTTTCAAACTGGAATCATTTAAACTATTTTGAAATTCAAAAGTCCTTTCAATTTCAACGCCTAATTCATCAAAGTTAAATGGTTTGGACAAGTACTGGTGAGCGTTATTTAAAGATCTTAACAATGATGAACGTTCCGATTGCCCCGACAAAATAAAACGAACCGTCTGAGGGCTGATTTGTTTTATTTTATTAAGAAGGGTTGCACCGTCCATTGTCGGCATCCGCATATCTGAAATAATTAAATCGTAATTCTTCGAAGAAACTTTTTCCAAAGCTTTTTCAGGACCGTTCGCAAAATCACAACTCCATTTCTCTCTCATCATCCGGCTAGATCGCTTCAAGGAAGATAATATTGCAGGGTCATCATCGACAAAAATGATATCAATCATATTTGAACACCTCGCCACCTTCAAAAGATTCATTGTCTGTTCGCAATGAAGCTTTTTATCCAACAGTTTTAGAAGAGTAATATATTTAGAAAAGTGAATACAGGCTTCTTCAGCGCACACATACGCCAAGTATTGCGGTTTTTACAGCTCCTTCTCCTTAAAACCTTTTTCTAAATGTTTTTAAAGCTTCTCGCTTGAAAATAATTACTTATTCACTGATATATTTGCTCTACGGTTTACATGAATACCAAAAGTGCTTCCAAAAAAGTCTATACACATCATTCCGGTATTTGGGTTCTCACAAATATTTACATACTTGCCCATACACCGTTTCCTTTAAATTCGAGGGTAAGCCAAAAATTTCTTACTTGATATTTTGATAAAACGCAGGAAGGTCCGCTCTATATGAGTCATCGCACTCACCTTTAGAATCAGCCGTTGCAATGAATACCATTGATTGGTTTGAAATATATTCCTAAATAAAATTATTCAAACAACAAAAACTTGTTTTGAGTATTAAATTTACAGCTTTTTTCGATCTAAACCTGCTTTGTAAATAATACTCCTCCATCAGAAGATGGCTTTTTCATGATGGCTATATTTTGTTGTTATAAATTCTTTTTTCTTTTTGGGACAAATATTACTCAATGAGGTTTTTAAAATTGTTTTTATTTAAGAGACAAAAGTTTTTATCAACTTTTATTAATGCCTTCAGCATTGGGTTTCTTATGGTAGGGCATGATTATCCAGTCATCCCCCACATTACCTCTTCTCATAAAAATAAAGTTACGCTTATCTTTACATTTGAAACACTTAGAAGATAACTTCTTGTCGGTGAGCCTGGCTACTATCAGCCTGATCTCATAACCACACTTTTCACATTTATAAACGAACGAATTCAAGGTACTTCCCAAGGCCGATTATTTGATTATCAAGGCTAATTTTTCCATTGACTACCTCCATAGTCTTCGGTCACTGATAACTAGCAATCTTCAGGCCAAAATTGGAAAATTGAATGAACCCTATGAAAATAAAGGAGTAATTTTCAGGGGAATTTTTTCTCACGAAAGGGAAATGCAAAAGCCAGCAGAAACCCACGGAATTCAGTGCACGACTGCATTAAAATCAACTAAAATCATGTCATATTAGTTTTATGATTTCCCAAAACCGAACATGAACGGCAAGGATATTTCATTGATCATTTACAGCGTTTGGTACAATGTTTATTATCTTCGATGGACTAAATCTCGTGTTTGGTTTTAATGGGTTATAGTTTTAAAACCCCTGATAAGATGAAAGGCTGCAAAGGTTGAGAATAGTCACAGAGAAAACTCTGTAACTAAAATGTTTCCGGGGAGAAACAACCTATTGCAGCCTTCCAATTTGGTATACTTTTTCTATTTATCGCTAAAAATCCAAGTCGGAGCCTTGTGAAAGCCCCTTCAAAAATCAGGGCCCAGATCTCCTCCACGTACTAATTCTTTTACCAGAAGCATTCCTATTGTTATTAGAAGCAAAAAATATACCAACGCATAAAACGCCTAAACCACTGCTATTTTTAAAGGATTGAGTTTTTAAAGTTTTTCCAAATACACTAAAATTCGTGAAAACAAAAATATGCTCACGGAATTCTATACATTTCCACAGGGGAAATAGTGACGCCATGATAATGTCTGGCCGGGTCATCAAAATGTCTTTTGCTCAAGAAAGACAAT
>WAHY01000031.1:13512-16817 GCA_009873635.1 Nitrospinota bacterium | reverse complement strand
TAGTAGATGAGTGAGGCGCGATCCCGCATAGACTTGGTTGAGCCGGTTAATCGTTATATACAGGACCCTATTGCCAATCAATTTGTATGTTTTTTGAAAAATACACCAGTGACTCCAAACCAGGTGACCTACTTTTCTGTTCTGGTTGGATTTGCATCCGGTTACGCGTTTAGTTTTGCCAGTGCGCTTTCTCTAGTGATAGGAGGAGTTTTGCTGGAAGTTACTTTGTTGCTGGACTGTGTGGATGGACAATTGGCTCGAGCCAAAAATATGGCAAGTGACTGGGGAAGGCTGATTGATGGAATAGCAGGATATTTTGCCTACCTTGCTGTGGTGTATGGGCTTATTCGGGGATACCCTCAACATGCCCTTGTCTTGAAAATCATTGCGGGGATGATCATATTGCGGGCTATTTCTTATGATTATTGTAAACAAAGTCTCGTTCCCTTATTAATACATGGCTATGATGGAGTGGAAAAGGAAATTCAAAGTACCAGTCAAAAAATTCAGAAAAAAATGTCCTGGGTATTGGTGATATATTTTTATTATATGCAGGTTCAACAATTCTTTTTTCGGGGCCAATGGGATTCTTTGAGCCAAATGGAAACAGGCAGTCGACCCCCAAAAGCGGATTTGACCTTTGAGCAGCGCAAGGCGTGCTTTGAGAAAATAAAAATTTTGTTGCTCCTTTGGCGGTGGAATGGTCTTGACCTTCCACTTTTTTTACTTGCCTTGTTTGCCGTTATGGGAATTCTTACAACCAGCCTTATCCCTTTTGCCTGTATTATGATCGTTCAATATACAATTACTTTGGCTGCCCATCATTATTTTTTCAGAATTGTTTGAATTAAATAGATTTATCTCCTAAAGACTTCTGATAAAAAATTGCGGATTCCACCAATTTGAAAGACCTATATTGGTGCACTCATTAAATTAGCTAAGACTTTGGATGAATTATTCGTTCTTCTTGTTAAATCAGGAGCTTCTGCTTTACCTAAATGATACTCTCGACCATATTCATCATGATGAAGAAGTTATAGGATCATTGTTGTGTAGACGAACTTCTATTTTGCAGCCTTTCTCCTGAATTTGCCTTTTAACATACGGAAGGTACCTCCCTCTTGAGGCAGTCCTATTCGGTTTCCACAGTCTTCGCATTTCAATGTGGGGAGATCTGACTTGTTTGAAATGGATCTTAACTCTGTAAGTGAACTGGGTTTAACGACTCGGTTGAGGTAGAGTCTTATCAGTTGACCCGAGCCTTTCTTTTGATATCGAAGTATAAAACCCCCGCACTGGCTGCATAATATATCGATGGTCTGACTTGCCATTCACCCAACTCAAATAGAGCTATAGTTTACTGCATATAAGGTGTCTAACAACATGCGCCATTATTTATTGCGGAGATTCCTTCCTGAGCTTGCGGTGAGCTGCAGTCAAAGGGTCCATAATGGGTTGTAAAATCTCCCTGGATATCAAAATGCTCACTGAAACGGGTATCGCTGAGCATTTTGCTTGTGTTGCCACAAACTGGAACGGGAATACCTGTTTGAAAATAATGATGATCGTCAAGAGTGAACCCGTGTGGGAACTCTGGAATACTACCTTTGTAATAGGCGACATGACCAAAGTTTTCGCATATATCTTCGAAATCGCATTTGAAACTACGCACGGTCATAGAATAAAAGTCAATCATGCCTGCTTTGCGCTGGATGTCCTCGTTGTTAAGAGTCAACTGGTTTTTGGTGATCACTCGATAATCAAGAACACCTGTTTTTGTTAAAATTCGCCTGAAATCTTCTATGTACAGGGCTCCCCCAAGGCATTCGCCAAGTAAGACGGGGTCAGTGGTCAGTGGTTCCGGTACCCGTCGTCCAGAAAAAACATCTGAAAGGTACAACTCGCCTCCAGGTTTGAGAACCCGGAAAATTTCACGAAATACACTTTCTTTATCAGGAGAGAGATTGATCACGCAGTTGGAAATAATGACATCTACAGAATTATCTTCAAGATTTGCGGAACTGAGATCTTCAATCCAGCCTTTTCGAAAGTCTACGTTGGGTTTATCCAGATTAAATTTGTTGGTATGAAAGTCGACGTGCTTTCTGGCTACAGCAAGTTGTTCATCGGTCATATCAATACCGATGACCATACCATCTGGTCCTACCAGCTGGGCTAGAAGGTAGCAGTCCCGACCAGAACCACATCCGAGATCAACGACTGTTTTTCCATAAATACTGGCAGGAAATGAAGAGGCACAACCATAAAACCGGGACTGTACCTCTTCATGTATATTTTTCAAGTATGGACGCAGGTATGCGGGCATTGTATCTGCCGCGCAACATGCGCTGGTCTGAAGATCATTTTTGGTTTTAAGTACTTTTCCGTAATAGTTCTGAACGTCTTGAAGAATTTTTGAACGGGTATTCACTATTTATCTCCTGAAAATATCAAAGCAAAGAGAGTTGCCTTTGCCGCAGCCTTAAAACCCTGCAATTTTAAATCTAACTATAATCTAACCTTGTTGGACCTATTCTATATAAAAACTTATATATATTGAAACTTTTGTCGGTTTCTACGACCAGCCCTTACAGATAACCTGATTTTTCCGGGCGGACAGGGGGTGGTGTAATTATTTGATATATATGGTTTTTTTGTGGGGTGCTGCGGTGTAGGTGTTGCAACCTGTTATTCAATTATAGCGGGAATATTGAAAATATTTTGCGGTTAAGCAGGGATTTTGCCTAAAACAGGTATCAATACTTTTGAATAAGTACAACAAGATGAAAAGTCTGATCTTTAATCTTAAAAGGAACGTGAAACTTGGGAACTCCATTCGGTGCGATGTCTTGAGAATGATCTTCTCCCATCTTGGACTCAGGAAGACCTAAATCCCAAACCAGTTCAATTCCGTCTCTTATATCATTAGAGTCATATATTAAATTTGCTATGTCTCTTGAAAATGAAGAAATTCTTGGTTTGACGATACCGCCAATAATATTAGTTAGCTCTTGAGCTACGCCGCATACTTGTTCGATATCTACTTCTCCGAATATTTCTTCGTAAATACCACAAGCGACTTCTTTGGGAAAGTTAATGAGTATTGTTATCTGGATTCTATCCTCAGCGGATAAAAGATCGACCCAGGCACTGAAGTAACCATTTAACCCGGCAGGGCCGTTGGGGCTTTCCGGCACCGCTTCAGCCATATATTGCTCCAAAGCTTCAATGGTACTTCAGTAAATGCCTTAACAATTGGTGCTGGAACTTCAACGGGTGAGTCTTTCCATGATGAATCTGGAGTT
>WAHY01000031.1:0-13412 GCA_009873635.1 Nitrospinota bacterium | reverse complement strand
CGTTGGGGCTTTCCGGCACCGCTTCAGCCATATATTGCTCCAAAGCTTCAATGGTACTTCAGTAAATGCCTTAACAATTGGTGCTGGAACTTCAACGGGTGAGTCTTTCCATGATGAATCTGGAGTTGGGGCTGGTTTTGCAGGTTTATCTTCTTCGGACTCTTTTAAGTTGGCGCAGTTTAAAATACTGCAAATCATTTTCTCAAACTGATTCTGATTGAATGGTTTGCTTAAATAATCTGTAGAATTATACTCCTTGAGTTTTTTAAGGTAAGACTCCTGTTTGTCAGCACTAATAATCAAAAAAGGAATTTCTTTTTTAGCATCATCATTTTGTTCGCGAATTTCTTGAGAAAGTCTATTCCAGTAGAGTCTTTGAGGTGTATGCCTGAAGTGACCAGATCGAACTTTTCCAGTTCAAACATCATCAATGCCTGATTTCGATCATGGGCAACAAAAATAGTTTCTTTTTCGAAACCTGTCTTGGTAAGAAAATTTTTTATGATCTTGGTGATAATGGGTGTGTTATCAACGACCAATGCCTTTTTGCTTTGAAAAGAGCAGTTCATAAAGCAATTGTAGTCGAATATGAATCAAAGATCACCCATTATTTGCACTTCTAGTGTTACAATTGTGCCAAATTTATGTTATATGGAAAAGTGGTCTGAGGAAGGTTTGGACTGATTTTTCTTAATAGTGGAAAACCAGCAAGCATTGGTAAAGAGGTTTAATCTAAATCATCTTCATCCAGAAGGTTTTCGGCAATTCCGCGCTCAATAATTTCATCGGCGATATCACCAAATCCACCATTATTATAGTCATTTACATTTTGTTCGTCGAAATCATCAAAGTAGACAGAGTTATCATTTTCACACCACTCCCTTATGGTATGGCTAAATCGTAAAACCTTTTGAACAGCTTCGAGCTTTTCCATTCTAAAATTCCTGGAAATTAGGATGATCTTAAAGATACATTAGTTTAAGACAAGCAGGATTTTTTTTAAATTGGGGATTGTATGCGTCTGGATAGGATATGTTTTTGGGGTTTCCAACCCATCCCTCAGCCGAAGCACCTCTTTTAGGCTGAGGGGGCGGGCTCTAAACCTTAAATACCCATTATAGTTAAAAGGGATAATTTTCATGATTATGCACCTGATTTGTCGATACCTCTTTTAGATGCAAATTATTTCAGGAAGTATTAAATATTTAGGCAGGATTTAAAAAATATCTGGAAAAGCTTAGCGGTAAGACCGTCGTGCAGTATTTTTAATAGGGGCAAGTGTCAGATTTTACTTTCCCATTTTTTGCTGAAACCGAACAGATAGAGGAGGCTCCACTTCCGACAGACCATTTTCACTGGTTATGCCGGACCGCCCAGACATGGACTTCTGTACCTGTTGCCAAGGCTCCACGCCTTGCTGCTTTCCGGTTTGTGTGCGGGAAGAATTGTGGAATGCCCTTCCAGCCTATTATCAAGGTTCTTCCATCTACCCGATACCATTCTACTTCGGGTACATCATCCAGAAACTTAACACCCTCAATGAAAGCATTTTCTATAGCATTTGCCTAGGCAATGTTTATTGATAGAAAGAACAATATACTGTTTAACAGGGTGGGCTTGATCATGGTGTTTAAAAATTAATTTACATTGATACTTTTTATGGAACCTTTTGTGTAGAAATAAACGATTTTTGATCAGGAGTCAAAGTTAATTTCATCAAAAATTACTACAAAGTTTGACGAAATTTTAAATTTGTTTCTCAGCGTGGGTTTGGCGATCTGGAGCTTATTGGTTTAATGATGAAAATGAATCATGTTGTGGGTTTATATCCTATTGCCCCTTGAAACTGGGTATTTGTTGTATCGGCATAGTCCATGTTGGCTTCTGTCAGATCAGCGTCATTAAACAGGCTTTCACTCATTTTAGAGCCTGTTAGGTTTGCCGCATTTAATTTAGCTTTTGAAAAATCAGCATGCTCCAAATCGGTCCTTCGTAAATCCACCTGTTTTAAGTTTGCGCTTTGTAAACAGGAGTTTTTAAGTTTTGCTCCAGCTATATCCGCCCCTTCCAGGTTGGCTTTTTTCAGATTGGCTTTTTGCATGTTGGCCCCAATCAGGAATGAGTTTTTCAAATTAGCATTTTCAAGGATGGCTTCTGTCAAATTAGCCCGGCTCAGATCTGCCCCTTCCAGGTTGGCTTCGTTTAATTCTGCTCCTGTTAAGTTGGCCCCACTCAAATCAGCATTGGTTAAATCGACTTGAGATAACTTTGCCTTTGTCATTCGCGATCCGCTTAACTGCGCTTCATTTATTTTAGCTTGGTTTAGCTTGATTCGATCTAAATTGGCCCCGTACAATTTGGTTCCAATCATATTGGCGCCGGTCAGGTCTGCAATATTCAAATCCGCTTCGGATAAGTCAGAGTCTTTAAGGTCTGTTCTTCTTAGAATAGCGCCGTTTAATTTCACCCGGCTCAAGTCTGCGCTATGGAAGCTGGCATCTGTCAGGTCTGCGCCAGTGATATCTGCCCGGACAAGGTTAGCGTTGGCAAAGTTGCCACCTGCCAGTTTTGCTCCTTTTATCAGGGCTCGGTTGAGGTTCGCGGTTTTAAAGTTTGCCTCAAAAAAAACTCCCATGTTTAATCGGGAATCAGTTAAATCAACCCCTTCAAATACAGCACCGTTAAACCTTGCCCGGCTCATATCGCTTTCAATAATTTTAGCGTCTTTCAGATTAGAGCGTGAGAAGTCTGAGTTGCTGAAGTCTGTTTCGTTGAGATTGCAATTGACCAACTTGGTTTCCATAGCCTTGGATTTTCTGAAATTGGCCTTCTCAAGGTTGGAATTACTGAAGTCCGTTCCCAGGAGCTTGGAACCTTGAAGGTTTGTTGACTCCATATTGGTGTGGGTCATTATCCCTCCAAGGCAGCTAATATTTTCCATATCGGAATCGCTGAGGTCAGCCTGATCCAGGTTTACTTCGTCCATGATTGATTCAGCAAGAATTGAATCAGAGAGATTGGTCTTTGTAAGGTTTGTCTTTCTCAGACTGATGCCGTGAAAATTGATCCCTGAGAGGTCGAGCTCAGATAAGTCCTTGCCTTCAAAAATATTTTCCAGTCCGGGTTCTTCATCATGAGCTTCTTCTTCGATGACTTCCCCATCTTCTTCAACCGCTTCTTCTTTATCGCCTTCTTCCTCCTCATTTTCTTCTTCGGGTTCATCATCAATGAATTCGTCTTCTTCTTCTCGAGACTCTAAAAACTCTGCATATTCTTGCAGCTTTTCTTCTATTTCTTCACGTGTAAAATCTGCCATTGAATTCTTCCTGAAATGACCAAATAGACTAAATAACTTCCCGATTCGTTGGGTGAAATAGAGAAACTATCTCAGCTTGGCTCGGAACGCAAGCCAGAACCGCTTATTTGCGAAAATTCTTACAGATTAATTAAGGCTCACTGGCCTTATGAGCAGTTTTTTTGAAGAAAAGTAGCCTGGTATCAAGGGTATAATGATTGGAAAGTCCAAAACTTCAAAAAATATAATGGATTTTAAGCAATTTCTTATGGAAAAAATACCCCCGGAAAAAGCTAAACCAGTTTTGATTTATGATGATGATTGCGGATTTTGCCGTTTATGGATAGCACGGTGGAGCCCTCTTACTCAAGGTGGCGTTGACTATCAGGCTTCTCAAGATGTGGGTGGAGATTATCCACAAATCTCTCCTGAGCAATTTGACTCCTCGGTTTATTTCGTTGCTACGGATGGAAGTTTTTATTCTGGGGCTCTGGCCGTGTTCAAAACCCTGGCTTATGCGCCTAACGGGAAATTGTTTCTCTGGGCCTATGAAAGTCTACCGGGGTTTGCACCGGTTTCCGAATGGGGTTACAGAAATGTAGCAGAGAATCGTAAAATTTTCAGTGCGATCACCCGCTGGGTTTGGGGGGATAACACTCAAACTCCAACCTGGTTTCTGACCCGGCGGGTGTTTATTTTTCTCTTGGGATTAGTTTATTTATTTGCGTTTGGTTCTTTATTGACTCAGATAGAAGGGTTGGTGGGACAAAACGGGATCCTGCCTGTCGAGGGATTTCTAAAGGATGCGGAGTCGTATTGGGGTACGCAACGCTTCTGGCAAATTCCCACTTTGTTCTGGATTAATGCCGGGGATGACTTTTTGCTTGCCGGATGCTTGTTGGGAGCATTTGCGGGTTTGCTGGTCATGTTCAACCGTTTGGTGAGCTGGGCATTATTAGCTGCGTGGGTCTTGTATCTTTCCTTGCTGCACGTTACTCAGCCGTTCATGGCTTATCAGTGGGATACTCTTCTTCTTGAAACAGGTTTCCTGGCTATTTTTCTGGTTTCCTGGCGCAAGGACCAGCATGGTTCTGAGAATCCTCCATCCTTGTTTATTCTATTTTTGTTTCGTTTTCTCTTATTTCGTGTGGTTTTTTCCTCAGGGCTGGTCAAAATCCTTAGCCAGGATCCTAGTTGGAGTAGTTTGACAGCACTCTACTACCATTATGAAACCCAGCCTCTTCCCACTTGGATAGGTTGGTATGCGCATCAATTGCCACATGAATTCCAGCGTTTTTCTGTGGCCTGTGTTTTTATCATTCAACTTGGTGCGGTATTTCTGATCTTTGGTCCTCGGCGAATTCGATATTTAAGTTGTGCCGCACTGGCTTTTCTTGACTCATTGATTATCCTGACCGGGAATTTCGGTTTCTTCAATATACTGACCATTGCCCTATGCCTGCTTTTGCTTGATGACTCAGTGCTTTCAAAATGGCTCCCTGTTAAAATTGAGAAATATAAATCACCGGTTTCTGTTTTTAAAAAAAGCTCTATATTAAAGGCCGCAGTGCTGGGAGTTTGTGTCATGCTTTATTTGGTTCCCTTGCTTGGTAACCGCTATCCATCTTTTTATGTTTCCATATATAAAGTAATAAGTCCCTTTCACATATTCAATTCGTATGGATTGTTCGCTGTTATGACCACTTCAAGGCCGGAGATAATTGTTCTGGGAAGTAATGACCGGGAGAACTGGTATCCCTATGAATTCAAATGGATGCCGGATGACTTGAAAAGAAAACCGGAGTTTGTTGCACCACATCTACCTCGCCTGGACTGGCAAATGTGGTTCGCTGCACTCAGTAATTATGAAAGGAACCCCTGGATGATCCAGTTTATGATGCGTCTATTAGAAGGTTCCTCTGAAGTGATTGACTTGTTGAAAAAAAATCCTTTTCCTGATAAGCCACCAAAATACTTGCAGGCGGTGGTCTACGATTACCATTTTACGGACTTTGAAACCCGTGAGCGCGAAGGCACCTGGTGGACCCGAAAACTTCTACGCCCTTATACCCCCATTCTTCAATTGCCGTAATAAAAAGCATTTTGCCGGATCTGAAAATGATCCAGAATCGGGCAGTGATTATTAATTTTGATATATTATGAGGCAGAATATTTTCCTTGATCTCTCTCATCTAATCTTCTAATCCCTTATCTACAAAAGCGGTAACGATCATTTTCGCCTTGTGGCACGTTACTTGTAATCTCTAGAGTATCCCTTTAAAGGGGAGATGTTTGTCTTTTTTTATCTTTGGAGAATTATGAACAAAATAGAATTACTAAAAGCTGAAAAAGATGGTTTGAAAATAAAAAGTGATATTTATCGTTTTGCAAAAGAAGGTTGGGAGTCCATCTGTGAAGAAGACATTCAACGTCTTAAATGGTATGGACTGTTTTTGCGCAATCCCACACCGGGCTTTTTCATGTTGCGAGTCAGGATTTCTAATGGATTTTCTTTTTCCCATCAGGTCCGGGCCCTTTCGCATATAGCGGAAGTATACGGAAATGGATTGATAGATATCACTACACGACAGCAGGTGCAGTTGAGGCATTTGAAAATAGAAAATATTCCACAGGTTTTTGAACAACTTGAAGAAGTGGGGCTGACATCATCGCAGACCGGTATGGACAATGTCCGTAATATTATGGGCTGTCCGGTGGCCGGATTGAACCCAAAGGAAAGGGTTGATGGCTTTTCACTGGTCAAAGCTTTGAATGAGCATATTCTGGGTAATCCTGAGTTTTCCAATTTACCTAGAAAATTCAATATTACATTGAGTGGTTGTCCGGATGACTGTGTCCATGCGGAAACACAAGACCTTGCCCTGGTGCCGGCCATTGAAGAAAAGGGAGGCAATTCGGTTTATGGTTTCAATGTTCTGGTGGGTGGAAAACTGGGATCAGGAGGATACCGGATTGCTACTCCCCTGGATGTTTTCCTGAGTCCGGAAGAGGTGGTCGAGGTCTGTTCGGCTTTAATCCTCTTGTACCGTGACCATGGCAGCCGGGATGTTAGAAGTAAAAACCGCCTTGCCTTCCTGATAGAAGATTGGGGAGAAGAAAAATTTCGTTCGGCACTGGAGGAGAGAGTGGGAAGACCGCTGACACCTGCAGGTGTGGATTTAAGAGGAAGCGAAAAATCGGAACATATAGGAGCCTACCGGCAGAAGCAGGCATTGATGAACTATGTAGGGTTAAAAATTCCTGTGGGTCGAATTCAGGCTGACAAATTGAAAGGGCTTGCCCGGCTCGCAGAAAAATATGGAAATGGGGAAATACGATTTTCTCATTCCAATTCTCTTGTTATCCCCAATATTCCAGATAAGAAACTGGGGGATATGCTTGAGGAGGCTTTGGTTAAAGAGTTCACCTACCACCCTTCAGGTGTCCTTAGAGGACTGGTGAGTTGTGTGGGAAGTGATTATTGCAATCTTGCAGCTATTGAAACCAAGTCAATGGCATTGAAAGTTGCTTCGCAACTGGAAGGCAGGCTGCCTGAGACCGCGCCGATCAATATGCACTGGTCTGGATGCCCGGCTGGATGCGGAAATCATCTGGTGGCTGATATCGGGTTGCTCGGAAAAAAAATGCGCCGTGGAAGTGAAGTGATTGAAGCGGTCGATATTTATATGGGGGGACGAACGGGAATCGACCCCAAGCTATCTGTAAAAGTTATGGAAGATGTTCCCTGTGACCAGTTGGCAGATGTTCTTGAGTTTGTGGTTCCCTATCACACTCGTCAAAAAATGCATCCAATCAATGGTAAGAAATACGCAAGAAGACGAGACTATTCTTTACCTGGGAAAAGGAAAGTAGAAACAAATGTTTTAAAAGAATCAAAAATCACTCTCTAAGCCTTGACTGAAAGAAAGGAGGCCGAAATGTTTGAAAATGATGTTGGAAAGCTGGCCTGCACTGCGGAAAAAAAGATTAAGGCAATGAATGGTTTTCCCCTGGGATACCTGGCAATGTCTGCTCTTGCCGGGGCATACCTGGGTTTCGGAATTGTTTTGATATTTTCTGTGGGTGGCCCCTTGGCAGGAACACAATTTGCCCCCTTTATGAAACTGATTATGGGCGCGAGCTTTGGGGTGGCATTGAGCCTGGTAATCTTTTCCGGATCGGAACTCTTTACTGGCAATAATATGGTTTTTGCCGTTGGAAAATTAAAAAACCGGGTTGAGTTAAACGCCCTGATCAAATTATTTGCATTGTGTTTTGTCGGTAACCTGTTCGGTTCTGTGTTTTTTGCCTGGCTGGTGGTTCAGGGAGGAAGTCTTTCCGCTGAAGCTCAGGCTCTGGTTGTTAAAGTAGCTGGGGCGAAAATGTCTTTGAGTGCGAGCGAAGCTTTTTTCCGGGGGATTTTATGTAACTGGCTGGTTTGTCTGGCGGTTTGGATTGCGAACCGAAACGGGGATGAGACAGCAAAACTGATAATGATTTTCTGGTGCTTATTTGCCTTTATTGGTAGTGGTTATGAACATAGCATTGCTAATCAGTCGTTGATGAGTTTAGCCTTGTTAATTCCACATGGACCGGAAGTCTCAATGACGGGTTTCATTCACAACCAGGTTTTTGTGACCCTGGGTAATATGGTGGGTGGCGGAATCATGGTGGGAATGGCTTATGCTTTTGTCTCTTCAGGAATAGCTGCTAAAAGCAGGGAAATCCAATTACAGAACTTAAAACCGGTTGAACAGAAAGAAGGTTGATGGAAGTTCTTTAATTGTCCGGTTTGTACTGCTGATGCCAACCTGATCCTTTGCAAAGTGAGTGGTTGCGGTTTCTGAGGTTTGGGATATATTTCATGTATGGACCCTGAAAAAGTCAACTACCACTATTGCGATGACCTCACTACAAGCCCATGGCCTGAGGGGACCCGCGTTCTGGTTACGGGTGCCGCTGGGTATGTGGCACGCAGGTTGATTCCCGAATTGGTGTCGAGAGGTTATATTGTTCGTTGTATGTACAGGAACAATAGTTGCCCGCCACTGTTGACGCATCCACGTGTTGAACATGTTTATGCGGACTGTTTAAGCATGGAAGAACTGCTTCCTGCCTTGGAGGGTGTTGATTATGCCTATTACCTGATTCACAGCATGAGGCTGAAGAAAGAAGAGTTTATAGCCAAAGACCAGGTGGCTGCGAAAAACTTTCGTGAATCAGCCGAGCATCATGGTGTGAAACGGATCATTTATCTCGGTGGTCTGGGAGAAAAAAATGACCGCATGTCCCAGCATCTTCAGAGCAGAAGAGAGGTGGGAAACATATTGTCGCAAGGGAAAGTTCCGGTCATAAGAGTGCGTGCGGCCATAATACTTGGAACCGGGAGCGCGTCTTATGAGTTGATGAAATCTCTTACCTTGAACAACCGTATCATTCCTTTCCTGACTGAGTTCAACTCCAAGTGCCAGCCCGTAGCGATTCGGGATGTCATCAAGTACCTTGTGGGTTTCATGGAAACCCCTGGTCTGAGCACACGTGTTTTCCAGATAGGTGGCAAGGATGTGCTGACCTATAAGGAAATGATCTTACGCTTTGCTAAAATTCTGAATCGCCGTATTCATTTCATTGATGTTTCGTGGGTTCCTATTCCTATTGACTGGATGTGCCGACTTTACGCTTACTGGTTGCATTGTTTTATTTCCATACCTGTTAATATTACCTACCTGTTGCTGAACAGTCTTAAAACAGATGTCGTTTGTGTGGATAACGATGTTTCTTCAATTCTCCCGTTTGAACCATTGGACTTTGTGACGGCTGTAGAATGGGCCCAGGAAAAAGAACAGCGTTCGATGGTATTTTCACATTGGAGTGATGTGCCCCCTGAAAATATGAGCGATCTGTTGCCCTTGTGTGAATTTGAATCTTCCGAGTTTATCATTGAAGAGCATGAGATAGATATTACTGCGGCTCCCGAAAAGGTGTTTCCTGTTATTTGCCAGATAGGGGGGAAGCATGGCTGGAACCATGCAAATATCCTTTGGGAAATTCGCGGATTGATTGACAGATTTCTGGGTGGAGTTGGGTTGCATAGGGGACGCAGAGACCCTCACAACCTGAGAGTTGGAGACTCGGTTGATTTCTGGCGGGTGGAAAAACTGGAACCCAACCGCGAACTGCTATTGAGGGCGGAAATGATAACCCCCGGGCTATCCTGGCTTCAGTTCCAGCTGGGTCAGGAGGAAAACGGTGGAACCCGTTTGACGTTGAGAGCGCATTTTATTCCAAAACCTTTTTGGGGAAACCTCTATTGGGTGGCTTTGTCAAACTTCCATTCTTATATATTCAAAGGCATGCTGGAGTTTTTCAAGGAAAAGAGTTCGTGAAAGTTTTGTGAGGTCTCATGCAAATTAACGATGGGGATACGGTTTGTATTGTTGGTGGCGGCCCTGGTGGGTCAGCCTGTGCCATGACCCTCTTGAAGGAAGCCAGGCGTTTAGACAAAAAAATTAATGTTGTAATACTTGAGCATAAAAACTTTTCCGGTCTCCGTCATCATAACCAGTGTATCGGTGTTCTCTCACCTCCTTTTGAAGATATTCTTAAAAAAGAATTGGATATTGTTTTACCTGAAAGCCTGATTCTCAATGATATTGAAGGCTATCGCTTGCATTCAGATTTGTTGAGCCTGGACCTGACCGGAGAAGAGGTGGCAGGTCGGTTTCTGTAGCGCGCTCCAGATTTGATGCATTCATGCTTGAAGAAGTTCGGAAAGCAGGTGCCCAGGTTATCCATAATCGTATGACAGCGGTTGAGGTAAACTCAGACGGTGTGCTTGTTTATAGTGATGGGGAAAACATAAAATGTGCGGTTGTGGTTGGGGCTTTTGGGTTGGATGATGGCACTTGTAGAATCTTTGAGCAAGGAACTCCATACTGTCAGCCTGACTTTCTGAATACTGTGATCACGCGACTTTATCCAGGGGATGAATTCATGCAAAGCATGGGTTTTACCATTCAGGCTTTTCTGCTTTCCTACCCCGGCCTGGAGTTTGGAGCCATCACTCCCAAGGGAGACCATATTTCGATCAATATTGCCGGCAGGAATGTTTCTTCAAAGGTTATGATGGACTTTCTGCGTTCGGCTCCGGTGCAACGCTTTCTTCCCCCGCATCAACGTCGTGAAAAGCCGCTTAATTACTTCAAGGGGAGGTTTCCCATTGCTCCAGCCAGAAATTTATATGGCTACCGGTATGTGATGATAGGGGACTCGGCGGGACTGATGCGTCCTTTCAAGGGTAAGGGAATAAACACGGCCATCCATACAGGGGTTTATGCCGCAAGCTCCATCATGATGCATGGGCTTTCTAAAGATGCGTTTGCTGAAAACTATTATCGGGATTGCAGCCAACTGACTCAGGATATTCCCTATGGAAAGGCTGTGCGGATTTTTACCAATATGGCAACAAGCCTCAAATTTATGGATCATATGATCGCGGTGGCGGCAGAAAGGCCGGACTTTATGAAAGCCATGTTCAGCAGTGTTTCCGGTCATGACCCTTATAAGAAAATAATTGCGGAGACCACCAGCTTGTCTCTTGTGTTTACTTTTACGAAAAGGATTTTAGCCCACTTTCTATTGCGCCAGAAGGCGTGCCTCCCTTTAAAAAAAGAAGGTTTGGCTTTGTAACGTTGTTTCCACAGAACACCTGTGATACGCTTCTTATTATCATACGGAGATTCATGAATAGATATTGCTCAGTTATAGCGTTCCTGATGGTTTTTATCCTCATGGGATGTCCCCCACCTCCCAAGGCCGGAAAAAAAATGCCTCGCATTTTTGCTTTGTCCTATACCATGGGTACGGGAAAAGAACCTTCTTATCTCATTACCGATGATTTTAACCGCGATAATATCCCGGATCTGGTCGTGGCGAATAGCGGAGACCACTCTTTTTCATTTTACAAGGGACTGGGTGATGGGACTTTCAAGGACCAGCTTGTTTTTCAGACAGGTCGAGACCCCATTTGCCTTGTTTCGGGAGATTTTAATGAAGACGGATACAAGGATGTAATAGCACTTAATTATGCCGACCAGACCATCCAGGTATATTTAAATACACGGTTGGGAAGTTTTCAGAAAACATCCCAACTTCTCAAGCCGGGGAAAATTCCTATCAACATGGCAACCGGTGACTTTAATTCTGATGGAAAACTTGACCTGATTGTCACCCTCCGATTCTCAAACGTGGCTGTTTTGCTGGGTAATGGTAATGGATTTTTTTCCGAGCCTTATAGTATGAATGTTAAAGGACAACCCACTGCTGTAGTGATTGGTGATTATAACAAGGATAAAAAGACGGATGTCGCAATTGCTCTTGCAGGAAACGGTAGAACTGGGGTTCAGGTTCTGTGGGGAAAAGGAGATGGACAGTTTAAACCTTCAAAAGTCTTTAAAGGTGGTAAACAACCTCTCTCACTTGCCAGCCTGGATGTGAATAATGATGGAATGATAGAATTTGTAACTTCTAGTAACTCTTTGCATGCCTTGACCACCCTTGTTAATAATGGTGATGAAACTTTCTCTTCTTTGAGAGATTTTGCATCGGGCAACTTCCCTAAATTTGTTGTGGCCGCCGATTTTACCGGAGATGGTTTTGAGGATATAGCCGTCTCCAATTCTACAGATGATCAAATCACCGTCTCGCTTGGGCGTGGTGATGGGACCTTTACCTATCCCCCCATATATCATCATGTTGATGAATACCCTCAGGGTATGGCGGTCGCAGACTTTAATGGGGATGGGTTGCTTGACATTGCTGTTTCCTGCAGAGATAAGAACCTCATCGACATCCTCAGCAAGAAAAACATGATCAACCCCAAACCTGACCTGCCACAACCAAAAGAGCCCGGGACGTCTTGACCAATCGGTGGATTTAGTTTGGTCACCCTGAGGCTCTCGAAGGGTCATGCCCCGCAGGGCCAGCTACTAGGCGTAGTGCCAGCGTGCAATGGCTTTTGTTGGCTGGAAAGTATCTTTCTCGGCTGAAAATTAATTGATATTTGCCTCCCCTTAACCTGAAGGTCGACAGGCGGTTTCCTAAGACTCCACAATGTGGAGCAGTTCATTTAAATTCGTTTCCAGTTCCCGGTTCACCGCGATTCCTTTTTTAAGGTTGTCGATCAGGGTTTTTATCTGTTCCACTTTTATATTGTGTCCAACATTACGCTGGCCGGTGAGCAGCCAGTAGACGTCCAGCTCTTCCAACTCCATGAGTTGGATGATCGTTTGAGCTGACGGAAGACTCTTCCCGTTTTCAATTTCAGACAACGAACCCGGCGAAAGGTTAATCGTTGCCGCAAACAGGGACGCGTTCATTCCCCTTTGTTTCCGCCAGAACCGCAACCGTTGACCGGGGTTTTTCAGTTCCCCTTCCTCCGTGATTTTCATTTCTTCCTCCATTGCCGTTAGACAAAAAAAAGCCAGAGCGGTGGCACGATCCTAAGGATTCGCCCCGGGCCTCACGGACTCCGGGCCACTCTGACCCATAGAGTCAGAAATAAAAAAAGCCCCATTATAATACAAGGCCGGGGCAATGCCCCCTGTGCTTCGTCATTTTCAGATTATCTCTGTACCGATTTTTTGTCACTAGGGGATTGGATGATTTTCAGGGGATGGTTTGGTGAGCGGTAAGACAGGTGTGGTGGGTGTATTATTGAACTGTTCAACCTAAGTTTCCGGGAATAAGAGGTCGTTCAATTTTGATATAATCATATCAAAGAGGCTTCATATCATATTTTTGATCATCAAAATTATATTTTAAATGCTTAGGGGACTCGCCTTGATTCAAAGGTGTAAGCTTAAAAACTTTTTTTCTTGATTCAGTATCAAATTTTTTATTTCTTACATTCTTAGCAACTTCTTCCACAAAAGAATTAATTTTCTTGTTTATATGTTTTAATGCTACTTCTGTAATTTCTTTAAAACCCTCAATTGCGTCTTTCAAAGACTGTTTGTTAACAAAAAGTTCTAAAATATCAACTTCTAACTAGACATCGGGTTTAAATTTATTACCCGCAAAAATAATACAGGGAATGCGTTTTTCTAAATCTAGTGAT
>WAHY01000030.1 GCA_009873635.1 Nitrospinota bacterium | reverse complement strand
GGTAATTCATATTGAATTAAAAAATAAAGCTGGGATTACTGAGTCTGATATTTTTTCTTTTAAAAACTATATAAGTTGGCGTTTTGACTCAATTCAGGGGGAAACTTTCTTTCAAAAAAACAATGCCCGAATGTATAAAATATTTGCCTGGGAGTTGACGCCTCAAAAGGGTCAGCGTTATTACAAGTCCAGCGAAAATCAACGCCTGCATAAAAACTGGTTAGTCTCAAAACTGAAACTTCCTATTTCTAAAACTAAAAATTTAGCAAATAAAGACTTATTACATTTATTGGAGAACGACAACTCAGGTAAAAAAATAGACCGAGAATTGGAAAGGAAGTTAAAACACTTGAAACACCTGTATCAGCAAGGGCTCATCGAGGAAGAAGAATATAAAACCCAACAAAAAAGACTTTTTGAAAAATTATTTTAGAACGGTTCATCTCGCATAATTCATAAAAGCTAAAAAGACAAGAAATTCAACCTTAAGAACCTAATAAACTGGACTTTTATTCATAGACTTTGTTTGCCTTAAAATTAGTCACCAAAAAATTTAATCGCCCAATATTGGGGCATACTTTGTATCCTGATCACTCTTGAATTAAATCTAAAGTTATATAGAATATTGTATTTTTATGGTTTTCTCAAATAAATAGTAAATGGTATATATTTTGCTATTCTTTGGGGTAAAACTGTTCAAAAGTTAAACTTAATTTGAAAAGGGTTGAGGTTTGGAAGATTTGGTGAAAATTTTAAACGGGCTAATCAAAAGTTTATTTACTGGTAGCTTAACGATAAATTTTCATAAGGGTAATGTAGGTAAAATTCTGTTATCCCGAACAGTAAAAAGTTCAGATATTGAAAATATTTGATTTGTAAAACTTTTCTGGTTTTTTTATTTATGCTAGGATCTAAATTAGAGTTTAACTAACAATAGGACCACCGCTTTATTGCGACGCCAATAAGACAAAGTAATTTAAAGAAAAAACAGGAGGAGATGGGATGTTTTATAATAGATTTAAATTTTTTGGATTGATTGCTGTGCTTATGGTTGGCATGGCTTTGCCTTCTTTGGCGAGCGCTTGGGTTACAGTCAAGGGAGATGGTGATAGGTGGATGAAGTTTGGTGCCGGCTTTAGAAGTTCTTTTTCTTCTTCGAATAACGCGGGTGCTGATGCTGGTGGCAGTGCCACAGATTTTACCTTAGACAATATGAGGCTTTATACGTTAACTCAGGTTCATAAAAATATTATTTTTGAGTTTAATACAGAGGTCAGGAGCAATGGTACGGGACAATTAAGGACTGGCAATAACAATGGGAACCTTCATGATATTCATGTGCTGGATGCAAGGGCTACCCTTACTGTTGGTGGCTTTGATGTTTGGTTCGGAAAGTTTCTTCCACCAAGTGAAAGGTCCAATCTCGATGGCCCTTATTTTCTAAATGCTTATAACTTTCCACTAGCCACTTCACCTTACCCAGCCATCGCTGCTGGACGTGACAACGGTGCCATGATTTTTAAAGAGTATGATGGTGGAAAGTTTAAATGGGCCTACGGTGTATTTGAGGGCAGAACAAACGCAACCAACGGGAACCAAAATCCTGACCAGTCTGACAATTTACAGCATGCATTCCGTGCTACATATAACTTTTGGCAACCAGAACCTGGTTATTATACTACCAGTACGTATTATGGAGCAAAGGATGTATTAGCAGTAGCATTTGTGTTCCGGTATGAAAATGATGGTGCTGGTAACAGCAATATTGATCCCACTTTACAGGGTGATTACACAGGTTGGAATGTGGACGTACTCATGGAGAAAAAACTATCAAATGGTGGGGTTGTGAACCTAGAAGGCAGTTTTTATGATACTGATACAGATGACAAAGAGGATGGAACAATAACTCAAGGTCAATCTTACCGCGCGTTAGCTAGTTATCTACTTCCAAATAAAATAGGTTGGGGTAAGTTTCAGCCCTACGTTCGCTATCAGCATTCCACTCAGGATAATGGATGTGCTGGTGCCCTTTGTGGGCCAACTGATTTTGGTACCCGAGGTATTATGGAAGGTGGTCTAAACTACATTATTGATGGTCATAATGCAAAAATAATGTCATCTTTTACCTCTGATACACAGAGTTCCAATGCTCAACCAGTAGATACTTTTACACTTGGTATGCAGTTTCAATTATTGTAATGCACTCTTAATTTAGAATCTTTAAACTAGTAAATAAGGAGAGAGGTTAAATTCCTCTCTCCTTTTTTATTTTTGCAATCCTTATCACCACCAAAGAGATAAAGCTTCTCTTTCTATGTATTTTTTTCCTATTTAAAGACCTACCCTTCTATTTTTTAGCAAGAAAATAGAGCATCCAGTTTTCTGAATGCTTAATTTTAAAGCAAGTAAAACTTTAAAAATTTAATCTATAGTTATAAGTCCTTACTTAACAATATCTTTGTTAAAAAAAATTTTTGGCATAAGTATTGCTAATTATATTTAATAACAAAGAATATCTATATTAAATCATTCGAAAAAGTAAGAAAGGACGGTTAGAAATGGACTTATTAAAGTCTCCCATAGGAAATTCAAAATTAAATTTCAAGTCGATAGTCTTGGCGTTAATACTTTTCGTTTTAACCGTACCGGCACAAGCAGCTGATACGATTAAAGTAGGAATCTTACACTCCCTATCTGGAACTATGGCAATTAGTGAAACTTCTCTCAGGGATGTTGCTCTAATGGCTATTGAAGAAATCAATGCAAAGGGTGGTGTCTTGGGTAAAAAGCTTGAGCCAGTGGTCGTTGACCCTGCTTCTGACTGGCCGCTATTTGCAGAAAAAGCCCGTGAATTAATTCAAAAACATAAAGTTGCAGTAACGTTTGGTTGTTGGACTTCTGTTTCTAGGAAATCAGTACTACCCGTTTTTGAAGAATTGAATGGCTTGCTATTTTATCCCGTCCAATATGAAGGCGAAGAATCTTCTTATAATGTTTTTTATACTGGTGCTGCTCCAAATCAACAAGCTATTCCTGCCGTTGAGTATCTAATGAGTGAAGATGGTGGAGCAGCAAAAAAATGGGTGCTATTGGGTACTGACTATGTTTATCCACGTACTACCAACAAAATTTTAAATTATTTTCTCAAGTCTAAAGGTGTAGCCAAAAAGGATATAATGGAAAAATATACTCCTTTTGGTCATAGTGACTACCAAACAATTGTGGCTGACATTAAGAAGTTTGCGGCTGGAACTCCAACCGCAGTTGTTTCAACGATAAATGGCGACTCAAATGTTCCATTTTACAAAGAACTCGGCAACCAAGGACTTAAAGCTGAGGATATTCCTGTAGTTGCATTCTCAGTTGGAGAAGAAGAGCTACGTGGTATGGATACAAAACCTTTAGTCGGGCATTTGGCGGCATGGAATTACTTTATGTCTATCGATACTGCTGAAAACAAAGACTTCATCAAAAAATGGAATGCATATGTTAAAAAACATAAACTTCCGGATGGAAGCAAACGAGTTACAAACGATCCAATGGAGGCAACCTATATTGGAATTAAGATGTGGGCTCAGGCAGTTGAACAAGCTGGAACTACGAATATAGATGCTGTTCGTCAAGCAGTTGGAGGTCAAACAGTCCAATCACCATCTGGATTCAAGATTCAAATGGATGCTAAAAACCATCATTTACATAAGCCCGTTGTTATAGGAGAAATTACAGAGAATGGGCAGTTTGATGTTGTCTGGAAAACAGATGGGCCGATTCGCGCACAAGCATGGAGTCCTTTTATCCCAGATAGCAAAGAAAAGGTTGCAGATTGGACTTATCCTTGGGTATGCGGCAATTGTAAAAAACCTAAGTTCTAATTTAAAATAATCTCTTACAGTCTCCCAGATGTATGCCAAGTTTCCTCCAAAATTAGTTTAGGGGGGCTGTAAGAGATCATGGTTTAACTCCCAAATTTTTTCAATATTTAATTCTTCCCTATCTTAATAAGATGGGATTTTTTTGTTTATGCATTGTTTTAAAATTCATAAGATGGTAGTTTGATCCAGTCAATTTTATGAATTCCGCTAACACATTCCCATCCTTAGGTGGGATTTTCTTGTTTCTGTTGGCATTAAAATAATGAATGAAACTATTTATTTCCTCGAACCGCGAAAATTGCAAACCTACCAAACAACTTGTAATACTCTTAAACAGTTGATTTCGTCTTTTGCGTTTCTTTTTATCATATTAAATTCATTTTCTATTATAGAAGCAAGTGATTTTGAACAGAGCTTAAAAGACCTTGGAAATAAAAGTAGATCAAAGATAAAAAAAGCAATAAAAAGTCTAGGAAATCAAGAAAATCCTTCTGCTTTGCCAGCTCTTGAAGCTCTTAAGGAAAATCGTCTGAGGGTGAGTGAAGATGGTACTTTAATAATAATTAATAAATCTGGCGATAAAGGTCACAATGCACTTACGGCAGAAAAAATCGATGTAAATTCATTTAAACTTCGTAAACCCAGAATCAATAATTCTGTTCGGAGGGCTTTATCTTTAGCTATAGGAAAGCTTCAACTTCAATCTTCTGATTCTTCTATTCGTTTAAAAGCAGCAGAACAGTTATTAAAAAAAACTACTAGCGGTTCAGTAGACTTGGTTGAAAAGGTTTTAGCCAAGGAAACCAACGGCGATATTCGAGAAGTTTTAAACTTAGTTTTAGCTAAAGATAGATTAAATAGTGGTGATAAAGCAAAACGACTTGCATCTATCATTACTATTAGGGAATTTGGTAATAATGACTTCAAAAGTGTTTTAGAAGCTTTACTGCGAAAAAATGAGAATGGTGAGTTTCTTGAGGCTGACTCTGATATTCGTGATGAAGTTAAAAAAGCCCTTGCCTCCATTGAAAAAAGACAATTTTTTATCAATCAATCAGCAAACCTTTTTTATGGAATGAGCCTTGGCAGTATATTGTTGTTAGCCGCATTGGGATTAGCCATAACTTTTGGTCTTATGGGTGTTATCAACATGGCGCATGGAGAAATGTTGATGATCGGCGCATACTCCACGTTTGTGATCCAAAACCTTTTTAAAGAATATTTACCTGACCTATTTGACTGGTATCTGGTTGCAGCCATTCCGATTGCTTTCATTGTAAGTGGTTTAATTGGTATCCTCTTGGAAAAAATTGTGATCAGACATCTGTATGGTCGCCCTCTAGAAACCCTTTTAGCTACTTGGGGTATCAGTTTGATTTTGATACAAACAGTACGCCTTATTTTTGGCGCACAAAATGTCGAAGTATCTAACCCCTCCTATCTCTCAGGTGGAATTCAAGTTTTCAGTGGTGTTGTTCTACCATTTAATCGTATTGCAATCATATTTTTTGTTGTGTTTGTTGTTATATTGGTTTGGACATTGCTCCAAAAAAGCTCATTAGGATTACAAGTGCGTGCCGTTACCCAGAACAGAGGTATGGCTTCATGCATTGGAATATCAACCCATAAAATTGACATGTATACTTTTGGGCTTGGTTCAGGAGTAGCTGGATTGGGTGGTGTCGCCTTATCACAGATAGGAAATGTGGGCCCCGAGTTAGGGCAACTTTATATTGTCGATTCTTTTATGGTTGTTGTACTTGGAGGCGTAGGAAAAATCGCAGGTACGGTTGCAGGTGCAATGGGTTTAGGAGTTTTAAATAAGTTTTTAGAACCTGTAGCTGGAGCAGTTTTAGGAAAGATTTTTGTTTTAGTTCTTATAATTATAGTGATTCAAAAACGACCACAAGGATTATTTGCCTTAAAAGGTCGTATAGTTGACAACTGAGTATTCCCAAATGATTAGAAATATTTTGAAATTACATTCCCTAAAGGGTTGGCTAGTTTCTTTTTCATTATTAGCATTTGGCGTTGTTTTTCTTCCTTTGCTTAATATCTGGCTCCCTCAAAACTCCATCTTACATGTTCCCGATTATATGTTTGCTTTGCTCGGGAAATATTTATGCTACGCGCTGGTAGCTTTAGCTATGGACTTAATATGGGGTTATACAGGTATCCTGAGTTTGGGGCATGGAGTATTTTTCTCGATCGGAGGATATGCCATGGGAATGTATTTAATGAGAAGTATTGGCAAAGAAGGTGTCTATAAGAGTGATTTACCTGACTTTATGGTGTTCCTAGATTGGAAAGAACTACCTTGGTACTGGTATGGATTTGACAATTTTGTATTTACTATGATGGTTATAATATTGATCCCAGCTTTATTTGCATTTATTTTTGGTTATTTTGCTTTTAGGTCTCGTATTAAAGGTGTGTATTTTGCGATCATTACTCAGGCCATGACATTTGCTTTAATGCTATTATTTTTTCGCAATAATACGGGATTTGGAGGTAACAACGGCCTTACTGATTTTAAAAGAATTATAGGATATTCGTTACAAGAACCATCCACAAAAATGGCACTCTATATAATCACCGCTCTTATCCTCTTTCTAAGTTATATTTTGTCCCGTTATATAGTTCAATCAAAATTAGGAAGGGTTTTAATCGCTATTCGAGATGCGGAAAGTCGTGTAATGTTTTCTGGGTATAATACTTTGTACTATAAGCTTTCAATATGGACCTTTTCGGCATTTTTGTGTGGAATAGCCGGGGCACTTTATGTTCCTCAAGTTGGAATCATCAATCCGAGTGAGATGCAACCCTCACATTCTATTGAGATGGCTATTTGGGTTGCGGTAGGAGGGCGCGGTACTTTAAATGGTGCTTTGATTGGCGCGGGTCTGGTTAACGGAGCCAAAAGTTGGTTTACAGTTGCTGCTCCAGACTATTGGCTTTATTTTTTAGGAGGATTATTTATCGTGGTGACGCTATTTTTCCCAAAAGGCGTTATTGGTATTTTTTCTAGATCTTCAAAAAAAAATAATGGAGCCATTTTAAATGACTAGATTAGCAGCTCAAGCAAAAGAATCTAAAGTTAACACATCACATGGTTGTATCCTTTATATAGAAGGGCTGACGGTTAGCTTTGACGGATTCAAAGCACTTAACGATTTAAACCTCTATATTGACGATGGTGAGTTACGTTGTATCATAGGACCTAATGGTGCCGGGAAAACTACCATGATGGATGTAATCACAGGAAAAACACGTCCAGACTCCGGCACTGTTTTTTTTGGGCAAGATCACGACTTGTCAAAAATGACAGAGTACGAAATTTCTCACATTGGCATAGGCCGTAAATTTCAAAAACCAACAGTTTTTCTTAATCATACAGTTTTTGAAAATTTAGAGCTGGCACTTAAGGCTAAAAAAGATGTTTGGACATCTCTTATGAAATGCTTAAGTACCGAACATAAAGAGTTAATTGAAGAAGGTCTTGAAACTATTGGATTAACTAAACAAAAGAATCTTCGCGCTGGTTTGTTATCTCACGGTCAGAAGCAATGGTTGGAGATCGGAATGCTACTTGTTCAAGACCCAAAACTGTTGTTGATCGATGAACCCGTTGCGGGAATGACTCATCAGGAAACAGATCGCACTGCTGAACTCTTATCATCGCTTGCAGGTAAACATTCCGTCGTAGTTGTTGAGCATGAAATGGATTTTATTCGTTCTATTGCAAATAGGGTAACCGTCTTACATGAGGGAAGTGTACTTGCAGAAGGAAAAATGGAAGATATCCAAAATAATCAAAGAGTCATGGAAGTTTATTTAGGAAGCTAAAAGTGTTAAAAGTTGAAAATTTAAATCAGTTTTATGGCGAAAGCCATACCCTCTGGGATTTAAACTTAGATGTTTTAGCCGGAAAATGTACATGTTTAATGGGGAGAAATGGTGTAGGCAAAACGACCCTACTTAAGTCGATTATGGGATTGTTGCCAATAAGTTCCGGTTCTATCTTTTATGAAGGCGCAGAACTTTCGAATAAACCAGCTGAGTTGAGAGCACGAAAAGGTATCGGTTATGTCCCACAAGGTAGGGAAATATTTACACAATTAAGTGTTGAAGAAAACCTTCGAGTAGCCTTGCTTGCTCGTGATGATGGTTTGCGCGAAATTCCTGAGCTTATATTTGAGATTTTTCCTGTCTTAAAACAGATGTTAAATAGAAGAGGAGGAGATCTTTCTGGAGGTCAACAACAACAATTGGCTATAGGAAGAGCTTTAACCATAAATCCCAAACTTTTAATATTAGATGAGCCCACAGAGGGCATTCAGCCAAATATAGTGCACGAAATTGGTGATATTATAATTCGCCTAAATCAGGAAAAAGATCTGACTATATTGCTCGTCGAGCAAAAGTTACCATTCGCACGTCGTGTTGCACAAAAGTATTGCATTCTGGACAAAGGTCGAGATGTTGTAGCGGATGATATGGAAAATCTGGGAGAAGAAATTATCAACCAATACTTGACAGTCTAACCAATTTTGAATAAATCAGTGGCTTCAGAACTATTAATTCCGTTGGAAGTTGGAGCAGGAAATCTCAAGGTTCGTTGACTATTATAACAATCACCGATACCACGAATCCTTAAACAACGCATCTCCAGCCGATATTTACTTAAGTCGTCACCGTGAAATCTTAAGCAGAAGAGATCGGATAAAAAGAATAACTCCTACTGTGAGAAGCAACAAAATCAGAAAATCAGGGTCGTGTAACTTCGACTTGAAGTCTAATTACCTAATAATTATAAATCAAATATATCGCTTACAAGCTTAAATCAACTCTTGGAATAGATTTGTTTTGTGACATATATCCTTTTTATATTCAAGTTTTGGGTTTGATGTATAGGATAAGTCTATACAGATAATTCCTCTCTCATTGCTGAGCTCTCCATAAACTCGAAATCCTCCTAATCTTCAAAATATCAGCTAAAAATTTGAAAAGCTGCTGATTTATATCGCCAGAATTTAGACGCCCAAAACTTTTTTTAGTATTTACCAAAATAAATTTAAACATCCATTATCAATAAGTTAGATAAAAACTAGATATTTGTATAAATATTTTTAAAAAAATATTGACAATTAATTCAAAAATGTCTAGATTGTTATCTAGTTTGTTCTTGGTATTTAAATTTAAGTTGTCTTTATTAATAATAAATATGGAGTTCAATCATGTTTTATGAAGTAAGGGTTTTTAATAAAAAAGATAAATTAAAAAAAGTTATTTCAACACAGGAGTTAAGTCGCAGACATTGGACTGAATTCGATCAAGGCCAAAAGGAAACTTCTTTGCTCAAAAAAGAAAAAGGTAAACAAAAAATTTATTTGAACTGATTTTTTATGACCCAACTAAGAATTTAATTTTTGAATAGATTGAAAGAAGGCAATTATGAAAGTCATGATAACGGGTGCAACAGGTTTTATAGGAAGGCAATTAATAAAAGCGCTCAATGAAAGAGGCCATGAAATTGTAATTTTAACAAGAAGTCCTGACTCGGCCAGGTTTCGTATTCCTGTGCATTGTGAAACCGTCACCTGGGACCCATCTAGAGGCTCTCTTCCATCAAGTGTTTTAAAAGAAGTTGATGCGGTAATCAACCTGGCAGGGGAAAACATTGCTGACGGACGTTGGTCTGCTAAACGAAAACGTGAGCTTATTCAATCAAGAGTTCATTCGGTTCGACGGTTGATAGATGCCATGACCTATATGGATTTAAAACCTCAATCCTTTATTTCCGCTTCTGCAATTGGTTTTTATGGAGATCGCGGTGAAGAGTTTCTCGATGAAAAAGATACGAGAGGTCATGGCTTTCTTTCAGATATTTGTCTTAGTTGGGAGGATGAAATTCTAAAAGCCAGAGACCTTGGAATTAGAACAGTGGCCTATAGAATAGGAATGGTTCTTGGGCATGATGGGGGCGCTCTAGATAAAATTCTTCCTCCATTTAAATTGGGTGTCGGAGGCAAGCTGGGAAATGGATCTCAGTGGATGAGCTGGATTCATATTAATGATCTGGTTGATATGTTAATTCATGCTGTAGAAAATTCCTCTGTTGAAGGAATATACAATGCGGTAAGTCCTAACCCGGTAAGAAACATTGAATTTACAAAAATATTAGGGGATGTGTTGAGACGCCCGACTATGTTTCCCGTTCCCAAATTTGTCTTGAAGTGCGCCTTGGGAGAGCTTTCAGAGTTGCTTCTTGGAGGCCAGAGGGTGAAAAGTGAGAAAATTGCCGATACGGGTTTTGAATTTAAATACCCTTCGATCCAGGAAGCATTGCAGGAGATCTGTGGGCACTCCTGTCACGAGATTGAAATGGAGCAATGGGTTCCTCAACCTCTGAACAAGACTTTTTCTTTTTTTAAGGAAGCACAAAATTTAGAAAAAATCACTCCAGAATTTTTAAGCTTCAAAGTTCTGAATCAATCAACCCCGGAAATCCAGGAAGGTACAAAAATTAACTATCGACTTTCCCTTCATGGTTTTCCCGTTGGTTGGCAATCAAAAATTACCTATTGGAAACCAAATCAAAAATTCTCAGATTTTCAATTAAAGGGTCCCTATACATATTGGTGTCACACTCACGAGTTTGAAGAGAAAAACGGCGGTACTTTAATAAAAGATCGTGTGCTGTACAAGGTTCCTTTTGGGGTCCCCGGGGATCTGGTTGCTGGGAAGTGGATAAGGAAGGATTTGGAGAAGATATTCAATTACCGCTACAAAACCATTGATACTTTGATGGCGCATTAAATGAGGAAAAAGTACTTTATCGTTAAATAAGTATGGAAGAAGAATCCAGGGAAAGGCCTTGTGGCTTTCCAGAAGGAGAGTTTCTTAAAATCTGGATACCTGGATTCTTTATCTGTCATGCGAAACTTTTAGTTTGAGGTCATTATGAACAGTTTATATTTTTTTGATATTACCGGAATATTTTTGCTGGCCCTGATAATAGGAGGGATGTTTTTTTTCGCTGCTATCATGACACCTTTGGTATTTACAAAGCTTCCGCCTGAAATATCAGGTCCTTTTATTCGTCAAGCATTTCCGGTTTATAGTCAGGCCATGGCAGGAATGACTTTTGCCGCAGCTTTATTTTTATGGGGTTTTCACGAATCAATTTATCTGGTCACTGTTTTTATTCTATTCATCTGGGCCTGGTTATGGCTAATGCCTAGAATAAACCGCTATCGAGATGATCAATTAGAAGGGAATTTAAAGGCTGGTAAGGCTTTTAATATTTTGCATAGGTTGAGCGTGGGAGTTAATCTGGCCCAGATGTGGGTTGTTGGTTTTGTTCTATACAGGGTAATGGCTCAAGTCTAGGAATAGTTTAATTTTAAACCTTCTCTTACTATAATGAATTTTTATACTTCAAATAAATATATGGTTGCTTGCATTAAATGCTTGTCGAGGGCTCATGTAACTTTTTTAATCACTCTATTTCTTTTTGTGACGGGTTGCTCAACGATTCCCAGGAAATCATCTCCTGAATTACAGGTCGTTTCTTATGTTGATATTGAACGCTACCTGGGCAAATGGTATGAAATTGCACTGTACCCAAACTGGTTTGAAGAGGGATGCTATAGATCCACTGCGCTTTATGAAATGTTGCCTGGAGGAAAAATTAAGGTGACAAATCAATGTCGTATGCATGGTCCAGATGGCGAATTGAATGAAGCGATTGGAAAAGCTTATATAGCAGATGAAAGTACCAATGCAAAATTAAGGGTCCAGTTCTTTTGGCCATTTGAAGGTGACTACTGGGTCATTATTCTGGATAAGGATTATCAATATGCTGTTGTCAGTGAGCCTGATCGTCAATACTTGTGGATCTTGAGTCGGTCTCCAAATATGGACAAGCAAACACTCGAAATGTTGAAGGATAAAATTCGTGAAAAAGGTTTTGACCTGAGTTATTTAAAAAGTACAGCAAGATAGAATATAAACTGGGGTTGTGATAGATCAGATGGCTAAACGGGTCGGTTCTCTAATTCAAAATGCTGAAATAATATTTCTTTGTTTTACCATTTTCTTGTTAATGGCTTTATGTGCGCCTGTGTGGAGTGAAACAGAGGCTCCCATCAAGCTGCCAAAAGTAGAGGGATCAAAGAGCTTTGATTTGGAAATAAGCCAAATTAATAGCCAGGCTATTAAAAAATACCAGCAAGGATTTTATAAAGAGTCGGCAGAAAATTTTAAAAAGGCTGTTTATCTGGCAAGGCAGCTGAGAGATCCAAGCCGGGGAATTATCTATTACAACCTGTCTTTGAGCCTCCATAAACTTGGTCTTCATGAAGAATCCGCTAAGCAATTTCAATTAGCTCGAAAATTTGCCAGAGGCAATCCAAAGATTCTTAATTCTGAGTTGTTAAAAATGTTTCGAGGATCGCCTGGTACTCATCCTGAACTTCATCAATGATTGAAAGCAAAGACTCTTTATTTTCGATTCCCAGTAAGCCTAGGACTTTGTCGTTATATTCTGACGAACGCAGTTCGCCGCTGGAACCTAAAGTCATCGACTTGGACATGTCATTGGCAACATTGACCACTGCGGCTTCTTTATCAAACAGGGGAGCTTCCACCGGGTTATGGTGATATCCCACAGTTTCCTGGTGAATTTTAGGTAACTGCCATCTTCTTAAAAGCTCTTCTCCCACTTTTTCATGGCTGAATCCTAATATTTTTTTCTCTGCTTCTAAAAGGCTGATTTCTTCGGTTTCAGCTTTAAGAAATATTTCGCTGAATTTTTCGGGAGTATTTAAACAGATTATCAGCCGTCCGATATCATGCAGGAGATCCCCAACAAAAATGCCCTCGAAATTGAGCATATCTAGAAACCTGGCTATAATTTTTGCTGAAATACCAGTAGCAATACTGTGCTCCCAGAATAGCCGCATATCTATCGCTTTAGGAGAAATATTTTTAAAACGTCCAATGATGCAGGTTGACAAAACCAAATCATTTAAATGGCTGCTGCCTATAATGCTGATGGCGTGAGGGATAGTTTCCACAGCATTGATAGCAGAGCCAGAGCTACAGAAGCGGCACAAACGATGTATGATTACCGACCGGGGTCAGTGTTGATAGAAAAAAATGGTGAGTATATAGGAATCTTGACCGAAGGTGATATATCAAAAAGGGTTATTGCGGAATTAAAAAAACCTATAGAGGTTCAGGTTGAAACGATCATGTCTCAACCTATTATTACCATCGAGTCGAACAAGTTAATGGAGGCAGCATTTTTGACTATGGAGAAGAATGGTATCCGGCATATTGCTGTCACCGAAGATGATGCGATCATTGGCATGCTTTCGATCAGGGATTTTTCCTCTTATTACGTAAGAAAATTCAGTAACCGCAAAAAGTAAACTCTGGATGGATTTTCTTTTGCAATCAGGCTGTGGTTAAAATCCGTTGCTATGCCACTGAAGCAGTTCGTTTGCACGAATAGAATTGCATCGGGTTTCCAATATATAGATTTCCATGTCCAGGTTTCTCGAGAGGTTTTTCACAGTAATGACTCCCTTTGACTCAAGATCTCCAGAAATTTCCTGACCCACTTCTATTGCAGTTCCCATCATTTCAAATACAGAAAAGCTATCCTCGGATGTTTTGACCGCAGCCAGACCCGTTCGACTATTGATGCTTGATATCTTTCCATGCATAAAAATACCTTTCTAATTATCCTTTAACTGACAGGATGCTTTATGTGAATATAGTTCTTTTAACAGTCTTTATATATCAAATATTTACTTTTTCAGAATAAATGGTTGCGCTGGAATTCCCATATCAAACAACCCTTCTTCTTGTATAAAAACAGTTTGACACGATGGTGAATGTTTAATAAAAAAGTTTGTATTCCTGAAAACTCTTAGTGGTTCACATATGCTTGATAAAATCAGATATTATTTAAAAGAAACCGGACGCCGCCACCCTGCTTTAAAAAACCAGTCGCTACCATCCATACTCAGATATAAGTCACTGCAAATCATCACGGCGCCTTTTATATATCTGTGTTTCATTCCAACAATAGCCATGGATCTAGTCGTTTCTCTTTATCAAAGAGTTTGCTTTCCTTTATACGGGATTCCATTGGTGGCAAGAGGCGATTATGTAATTATTGACCGGCATAAACTGAAGTATCTGAACCTGTCCAAAAAATTTAATTGTGTTTATTGTGGATATTTTACAGGGGTGATCTCTTACGCACAGGAAGTGGCAGGAAGGACAGAGCAATACTGGTGTCCAGTCAAGCATGCAAAAAAATTGAAAAATGAACACAGCCGATATAAAAACTTTGCAACTTATGGAGATGCGAAGGAATATCAGGAAAACTTTGTAAAGATAAGAAACTTTGAAGACTTGTCAGATTAACTAATGGATTTCCAGTGTTCTTCTGGACAATTAGAGACGGGGAAATCTTTATATGTGAGAGCCGTGAAACCGGTCCACAGGTTCTACCACTGCAAAGTTTAAATTAAAAATCAAGCACTATGCGACCGTCTTTGCGGGGAACCAGCTCGACGTAGCCGTGATAACCTTTCTTCAGGCTTCGTGCCCTGCAAGGGTAAATCCAGAGTGAAACTGGATCGCCACATTCCCTTCGGTCATTCGCGACGACACCCGTGTGCTTGGCTCGAACTCGTTTTACATACTTTTTACATGCAAATGGTGACTGCTCCACTTAGATAAGACACTGTATCTCTTATCGGCCTATAGTATTGTTTCAATGCCTTTGTATAAGTCATCACGGAGGAGGCTCTAGCCCCTTTCCCTATTTTCAAAACTTCCATTCAAAGTTTTTTATTAAAATTTCCGCAATAGGGTTTGAAAACTTTCTGGGACTCGAAACCAACCAGAAGTCTTCTGTGATGCCCTTCAGGTTGCCAATTTTAATTAGCTTACCCTCTTTAATAAGTTCCTTTCCCGCAAAGTCGGGTAACGGGACCAAGCCCATCCCCTCGTTTCCAAGTAGTTTTTGAATGCTGGTGTCCTGTGTTTCAATCACCACATCAATGGAAATATCATTGATTTGAAAAAAATGGTTTAGATCATGCCGAAGTTTGCTGTGGAGTGAAGGCATGATAAATGGCTGGTCCTGAAGCGATTTCGGAAATTTCCGTTTTAAGGACTGAAACTTTTTTGTGGAAAAAACTGTGATGGGAATCTTTGCCAGGAGCCTGGAGAAGTATTGTTTCGAGTCACCTACGGATGGGGGAAAGTTTGAGATCACCAAATCGATTCGGTGGGCCTGGAGCTCTCTAAACAGATAGTCTCCCTCTCCTTCAATTACCGAGATCACACATGGAGCAATTTTTTGGGCGTAATGGACCAGTGACTTCACGAGACTTTTGGGCACACTATCAAGAACTCCGATTTGGACATGAGCACGTTTTGAAAAAGTTTCGTCCTTAATCACTTCCATAAGTTCGTTGCCCAGGCTGAATATTTGATTTGCATAATCTAGAACCACTTTGCCAGCTTCTGTAAGATGGAGGCCTCGGCCTTTTCTCAGGAACAGTGTTTGGCTCAGAGATTCTTCCAGATTCCTGATTTGAGTGCTGATGGTGGGCTGCCCGACTCGAAGTTTTACTGAAGCGTTACTAATACTTCCTTCTTTTGCGGTGATCCAAAAGTAATATAGATGGTGATAGTTTAACCAGTTCATAGCTGTTCATTCTAAACAGTTTGATAAAAGCAAATAATTTGCTTAAAAATATCGAATTTATAATATTTTATTTTTAGAATACTATTTTCCTTCCAATTTGGAAATATAAAATTATAGAAATTCGAACATTTGTAAAGCTTTTTTTCAAAAAATCAGTTTTTGAAACTATCTGTTGCTCATCTCACCATACCAGTGGTCCAACGCTGACTGTGACAGTGGTTTCAGATCTGGTAGTTATTTTTTCAGGCTTTGTTTTTTAGAGTTAGTTGCCGTTGAGGATGGCTGTGGGCAGAGTTCCAAGACACATCTGAAGGCAAGAAAGCATTGTTTCAGTTTAGGTGTATTGATAAAACTTCAATTAATATTCTTTTAAAAATTTTCTGATCTTATAAAAGGTTTCTGTGTGCCATTTAATTCTCGTGGTGCTGGAAATCAATTGGATTTGACCAAGATTGATATGTGATATAAATTCTGCAGATAATTCAAATTTATCTTCATTATTGAGGATTTGTGATGTCCACAATTGGTAATTCATGGGTTGGTTATTTAGCGCTGATTGGTTTTTTTCTGGCTTACTTGTTAGTTGTTTTTGAAGAAAAGATACATTTGAAAAAATCAAAACCCGTTGTTTTTATTGGGTGTTTGATGTGGTTTTTTATAGGAATTTATGAGGCGGGGCACGGTGGCAGTGATCATGCGCATGAATACATTGAGGAACTCATTGCAGAAATAGGAGAGTTGTTTTTCTTTTTATTAGTGGCGATGACCTATGTAAATACATTGGAAGAAAGAAATGTCTTTCGATCTCTTAGATCCTGGCTTTTACGAAAAGGCTTGGGGTTCAGGGCGTTATATTGGTCTACTGGTCTAATCACATTTTTTCTTTCTCCATTAGCGGATAACCTGACGAGTGCTTTACTGATGTCTACCGTTGCCCTTGCAGTGAGTAACGGAAACTCCAAATTTATCATTCCTGCTTTTGTGAATATTGTTGTTGCTGCAAATGCAGGCGGTGCCTGGAGTCCATTTGGAGATATCACAACTCTTATGGTTTGGACTGCTGGAAAAGTGGATACGTTGCAGTTTTCATATTTGTTAATTCCCTCGGTAATTAACTGGATTGTTCCTGCAGTCATCATTTTTCCTTTTGTTCCAAAAGAGAAGCCAGATTTTTCATCGGATAAAATTCCGATGAAAGAGGGCGCTAAAACGATCATTGTATTAGGAATATTGACGGTTGCCACTGCTGTTTGCTTTCACCAGTTTCTCCATTTGCCTCCATTTATGGGAATGATGCTGGGACTGGGAGTGCTTATGTTTCAGGGCTATTACCTGCAATATTTGAGTAAAAAAATTAATCTATCAAGTTCACCAAAAACTGAACATCACGAAGAAGAACCTTTTGACCTCTTTCAAAATGTTGCGAGAGTGGAATTTGATACTCTGCTGTTCTTCTTTGGCATACTTTCAGCTGTTGGTGCCTTGCAATACATGGGTTATCTAGCCCTTGTCAGTAAGAGTTTGTATGAAAATATTGGCCCTACTTGGTCAAATATCACTGTGGGAGTTCTATCCGCAATCATTGACAACATACCCATTATGTTTGCGGTATTGAAAATGGACCCTGCCATGGGTGTCGACCAATGGTTGTTGATAACTTTGACTGCAGGTGTGGGAGGCAGCTTATTGTCAATCGGTTCCGCAGCAGGGGTGGCGGTTATGGGGGTTGACCGGGAAAACTATACGTTCATCAATCACCTTAAATGGTCACCTGCAATTGCTGCAGGTTATGCTGCGAGTATATTTTCGTGGTGGCTGGTCACTGCCGGCCTCAGGTGAAAATGAAAACTTTTTATCCGAATTGCTTATGTTATTTCAAATAGCATCGGGAATTACACTATTTATTTAATTATCTTTTAAACCATTAATATGAGGAGTAACCATGTCAGAGAAGCCAGATATAGTATACACAATAGTTGATGAAGCGCCTGAGTTAGCGAGCGGATCCTTTCTACCCATCATCCAGGCGTTTACGGGAGTAGCGGGGGTAGAGGTTGGGACGATGGATATATCGCTTGCAGGAAGAATTATTTCGCAGTTTCCTGACCGATTGAAACCCGACCAGCAACAACCGGACGATCTTTCTCTTCTGGGTGAAATGGTATTGAAGCCGGATGCGAACAT
>WAHY01000029.1 GCA_009873635.1 Nitrospinota bacterium | reverse complement strand
ACTTGAACCTCCAATCGGTCTCCACCAACCACTCCCCCAGGGGGATGCAACAAATAGACATGGCAGGTTCCATTACGTTCAGGGTAAAAAGGTTTTTGGACTCGCAGGGGGCCTTCATGTTTTTTCCAGTTTAATATGGTTTTTCCATTTAGCTCTGTAAAACCTAACCGAAGCTTAGCTTTCCACCCTTTAATCAAGTGTGTTTTTTCGGATCTAAATTTGGTCATAAATCCAATAGCCACCTGAACCAATGGCCCAAAAATTAATTAACGTTCTAAAGCACATTGCAAAGGGCAGCAGTCGGGTATCAAAGCAATTCCCAATATCCCCCCAAATAGAACCATGGAAAATAAAACACTAACATTAAACATTACCAGATATCCCAATCCTTCCCAAGCGGAATTTTGGTTTGCGATGGGAATGGGGAGCAAAAGAGATGTGGACCCGGCAAGTCCATGGATCACCCTAATAAATAATGCCTTAGGGGAAGGTTTATCCTTATCAAAAACTAGAAAACTCTGAGTATCCTTTTCGGATTTGATCGTTCAATGGATTTCTCAGTCAGGAAATGCTTTCGAAAACTTTTAGAAGGTATGCCCCATAACGCCAAAATTCCAGGGATAAGAAATATATAACCAACTAGTTTTTCCGCTAATTGACTGAATTGATGGGAAACCGCTAGCCACAGTAGCAAAAAAGCTGTTCCAACTAAAAGTAATGTGAGGTCATACCCCAAGGCTCAATGCGAACAAAAGAAACATAGCTTATTCGTCTTTGAAGGGGTTCCCGCTAAATTTGAAGTCGCCACGACATGATCTGCGTCAAGAACATGAAAAATTCCCAATCCTAAGGCGGGCATTTAAAAAAACTATTACCAACATAGCTGAAGAAATTATCCCTTAATGATTTTATTGTACATAAAAAATTCTATTCTAAACCCACAAGCAATATTCAAGCCAAAATAGTCCAAAGTAATTTTCTCTTCAAAGGCCCAATTAAATCATAGAGCTATGGAAGGAAAAAGCATACACAATAGGAGCTTTTGATTTTATTCCAAAACCTGTACAATTTGGACAGATTTTTAATTTAATTAGCAAATCTGTACAAAAACAAAAAAAATTAAATTATCCATCCAAGTTTAAATTTAAGAGCGCTAATTTTCATGTTAAATCGTTTTCCAAAATCAAAATTACTACTAGCTGATGATGATGAAAACCTTTTGCTTGGACTGAAAAGGACTTTAAAAAGGAAGATTATGTTTTTGAAAATGCTACAGATGGGCAAGGCTCGTTATCAAAAATTGATGATTTTGGTCCAAATGAGATCATTTTAGATCTAAAAATGCCCCACATGACAGGGACTACATTTTTTAGAATGATAAAACAATTTTACCCTGGCATAGAAGTTATTATTTTGAATGGATCTACAGATTTCAACTCTTACACAGAATGCCAGGAAAAAAATATGACAAACAGAGAAAAAGACTTTTGTGTCCAGATTTTATGAAATAGGTTCATGCCTCCTTAGCTTATGGGGATTGCCAAACCCAATTGTCAAGACTGTTGGTTACCACAAAACCCTAAGCAAAGACTTACATAAAAAAACATATTTGAAGATCATGTTTTGAAAGTTATATTAATTTGGATCGTGAATATTTCAAAGAAACTGGAAGTTCAGAATCACTTATCAATGGGTATGAACACCTTAAGAAATCTATTTCTAAAATCAAATGATGAGCGGTATGGATTTTTTTAAGATCATACTAATTAATTAACTAAAATATTATCTCGTAATTCATATGACAAAATTTTTTACTCCTATAGGACTATTTTTGGTAATCGCATCAGTAATAACAGGATATGTAGCCCATGGTGGAAACCTCAACTTGTTATGGCAACCAACAGAATTTGTTATTATAGGTGGAGCTGCATTAGGAGCATTTATAGCAAGTTGCACTCCAGAGATTTTCAAACATGCATTACATACTATGAAAAAAGGCGTTCTGTACACTCCATTCGTTAAGGATGACTATATTGAGGTATTAAAACTGCTAAATGAAATTTTCGCAAAAATAAGGAAAGAAGGCCCTATTAAACTGGAAAGCCATATGGACGATCCACAAAATAGCTCGATCTTTAAAAAATACCCGGACTTCCTAAAGAAAACAGACGCTCTTGAATTTTTAACTGATTCTTTTCGAACAATTATATCAACAAAAATTCTTTATTATGATCTCAATGCATTACTAGAAGAAGAAGTAGAAGCCTACTTTGAAGAAATAGAAAAACAAGCAGAATTGGTAAACGAAATAGCAGAGTCTTTCCCAGGTTTAGGCATTGTCGCAGCTGTTCTAGGTGTCGTAATTACAATGCAAAAGATATCAGAACCACCTGAAGTTTTGGGAGTGTCAATTGGCGCGGCATTAGTAGGAACCTTCCTGGGTGTACTTCTTTGCTACGGTTTCGTAGCTCCTATAGCCAGAAAAATGAAATTGTATGCGGAAAGCCAAAAGGAATATCTATTGGTGATAAAAACAATAACAATATATTTTGTTAGCGGAATAAATCCCAAAATTGCCCTAGAATTTGGCAGAAGAGCAGTACCAAAACCCGTAAGACCAACTTTTATAGATATGGAAAAGAACTTTCAGGAAATGAAAAAATTAGAAACAAATTAACTTAGT
Organism: Nitrospinota bacterium; assembly: GCA_009873635.1. Taxonomy (NCBI): domain Bacteria; kingdom Pseudomonadati; phylum Nitrospinota; species Nitrospinota bacterium. The sequence continues at coordinate 18,426 of WAHY01000029.1, read as the reverse complement.
GATCCCAATGCAAGATTCACAAGAAAAACAGCCCTCAAAATATCAAATGGGTCACAATATTGCTTTATTAAAAGAAAGAATTGCTGAACTAAATAAACAGTTAAAAAGTTCAGAAAAGAATTTAAGCTTACAATCTAAGAAGTTTGAAACTGAAAAGAATTCATTAAATGATCGCATAAAAAAACAGCTCGAAGAAGAAAAACTTGTTTTAATTGAAAAACTGAGAACTCTCGAAGAAAACAATAAAGGTTTAAAATTAAAACTGGGCACTGTAGATGAAGATATAAAACAAAATGAGAATTTAAAACAAAAACTAAAAACCATTGAAGATATACTTAAAAATGAAAGGAGTATGCATGAAAAATTGGTGGCGGAGAAGAAAGATGCAGAAGAAAAATGCCAACGATTAGAAAGTGAACTTAATGAGATAAATGATGATCAAGCTACCACAGAAAAAATCAAAAAGAGTATCGAAGTTATAAATCAGTATAAGAATGAAAATAGTGAACTTAAAGATAAATATTTGTCGCTTCAGGAAAAATATCAGAAAAAAGAAGAAGAACAAAACCTTGAAAAGAAAGACGATATTAAATTAAAAATTATTGAACAAAAACAACAAATACAAGAACTTGAAAAAAAACTAGATCGCGTTAGTATCGAAAATGAAGAAATACAAAAATATCGGCAGGAAATTGAAACACTTCAGAATAAATTAAAAAATAATCCACCCGAGAAGACCATTCAACAAGAACTAGAAAAATCTCAAAACAATAGAGAAGAATTTGAAAAGATACTCAAATCAGATGAAAAGACCTTTGAGGTTTTTAAAGTTGCCCTAAACAACAAAACCAGTCACGACCAAAGAATTATTAAATTGGATGAGATGATCAAACAAACCAAAGAGCACATTGAAGAATATATTTCTGAAAACAAGGACTCTGAAACTGGATCTTTACATTCTATAGAAGTTCTAGACTTTTTAAAAGTACAAGTTGACAAGAAGGAAAATATAAAAAAACTATTAATCAATCAAAAACAAAACACAACGAGCGAGGAAGATAAACAGGAAAATATTATTATACAAAAAAAGAATATAAAGAAACATGCTGCCCATGGAGGTTCTTGGAAAGTTGCCTACGCTGATTTTGTTACTGCAATGATGGCTTTTTTTCTATTAATGTGGCTGCTTTCACAATTGTCCCAAGAGTCACGAGACAATTTACAACAATATTTTCAAAGCTATAAAGCATTTATACATTCCGGTGAAGAAAAGGTTGAAGCCTCGGATTCTGTTCGTTCGGCCGATTTAAAAGATAAGAATTTTCAGAAACGATTAATTGAGGAATATAAAAATAGATTCGCAGGCTCAGATGAGCACCTGAAAGTAATGAAAGTAGCTGGTGGAATTAGAATACAAGTTATGGATATTACTGATAAGCCAATGTTTGAAATTGGCAGTGCTGTGTTTAGACCTGAGGCTATTGAAATATTTCAATTTCTTGCTGAAAGGATAAAAAAACTACCAGGTTTTTTAATTATTGAGGGCCATACTGATGGCTTGCCATTCTCAAAAGGAAATAAAACTAACTGGGAACTTTCGATGGAGAGGGCCTCAGCCGCTCGTTTTCATTTAATGAAAAATGGTGTAGATTCGAAAAGATTGAAAAGAATAGTTGCCTATGGTCATTCTGAACCAATAAATCCAGAGGACCACTACGACCCAAGGAATAGACGGATTAATATCATTTTACTTAATGATGAAAACGATAAAACTCTAGAACCTTCGCCTTCAAATAATTAAATCTTAATTTTTCAAAATATTTCCAAATCTTTTTCACTTAATATTTTAATAAAACCAGGTAGTTGCTCTTCATGAGACTTCGCAATCCCCTTTAGAGTCAGAGGTTGCAACAAAAGCCAATGATTGATTTTAAATATATTTCCACATAAAATATTAAAAGAATACTTTTTTTGAGCAATGAATTTACAGCATTACTTTTCGATCTCAACTAGCTCTGCAAATAACACTCCACCATCAGAAGATGGCCCTTTCAATAATGGCTATATTTTATTGAGGTAAAAAATTTTTTTCTTTTTGGGACAAACATTACTCAATGAGATTTTTAGCAATTGTTTTATTTAAGAGACAATAATTTTTATTGATTTTTATTAATGCCTTCATCATTAAGTTTCTTAAAGCGTGACATAATTATCCAGTCATTCGCCACATTACCTCTTCTGATAAAATCAAAGATACGCTTATCTTTACATCTGAAACACATAGAAGATAACTTCTTATCCATGACCCTTGATACTATAATCCTGATCTCATTACCACACTTTTCACATTTATAAACGAACGAACTCAAGATACTACCTAAAATAGATTATTTGGTTATAAGAGTCAATTTTCTCATTGCCCATCTGAATAATTATTGGCCAATTATAAAGAGTAAACTACAGGCCAAAAAAAGGAAAATTGAATAAACCCTAAAAAGTAAAGGAATAATTTTTAGGACAACCTTTTCTTAAGATAGGGAGGTTCAAAAATCCTCAGAAACCCACGGAATTTAGTGCAAGACCTCTTTTAACCAAGTTAAAGTCATGTCATATTAATTTCACGATTTCCCAGATACCGAACAAGAACTGCATGGATATTTATTAATAATTTAAAGAATTTGGTGCAATGATCATTATATTTGATGAAATAAATCTCGTGTTTAGTTTAAATGGTTTATAGTTTTAAAAACCCTACCAATATGAAGAACTGAAAAAATAATCACACAAATCTCATGGTAGTTCAAGCATCCAAAGAAATATTTCCCTTTGGAATGGATATGCAAGTCAAGCAGGATCCTTCCTCAGGAGGGGTACCGGGCTCACCAACATATGTTACATCACCATTTATAATTGCTGTCAAACAGGACCCACAATTTCCTGCCCTGCAGCCAGATTCTAAATGAATACTATTTTGCTCTGCAAGTTCCAACAATGAAGATACGTCATTATTCCAAGGTATAGTTTTACCGGTTTTAGTAAATTTAATTTCAATCTTTGAAACCTGCTCTTTAATGGAATCTTTTTTTACTTTTTTTACGGTAGCTGGGCCAAAAGCTTCAAAATGAATATTTGCCTTGGGCACACCCCAGTCAGCCAGATCTGAATTCAAATCCTTAATCATTGGAGGAGGCGCGCAAATATAAAAATCATAATTGTTGGAAGAAAGAAATGGTTTAAAGTTATCAACTGTTACCCTTCCTTGAACATGATAATCGACGTCTTTAATATCTGTTTCCGCCGGAGAACTATAGAATACTTTTAAATTAACATTAGCATTAGCTCTCTCAACTAACTCAAGGTGTTCCTTCATTATATGCTCTTTTTTATTTCTAACTCCCAGAAAAAACCAGATCTCTCTTTGCGATTCTATTTCAACTAAAGCATTCAACATGCTTAGTACCGGAGTTATACCGACTCCTCCTCCAATCAAAACAACCGGGCCTTTAGCATACATATCGATAAAAAAATGGCCGCTTGGAGCTTTAATATCGACAATATCTGATTCATTCAAATTGTCATGAAAATAGTTTGAAACTAAACCTGCTGGAACATTAGGGTTATCTTTAGGAGGAGGTACCCTTTTAACACTAACTCGGTAGCGATCGGGATGATGAGGGCTATCGGACAAAGAATAACAGCGAACAACAGGCTTCTGTTGACCTGGAATATGCAATTGAAAAGTTAAAAACTGACCGGGATAAAATTTTGGCAACGGCTTGCCATCATGAGGAGAAAGGTAAAAGGAGGTGATGTCAGCAGTTTCTTTTACTTTGGAAACAATTTCAAATTTTCTAAAACCATTCCATGAAAACCGCGCTCTTTCATCTTCAAGCTGTTTTGTTTGTATTATTTGATCCACACGAGTCTTTAACAACTGAACATCAAGAATAGCCCTGTCCTTATTTATAGCCAGCGTCCGGGTGGCATTTGTAATGAGAATAAGAATATAGGCAACAAGAAATAGAAGAAATGCTAATGCAATAAAACTGATAGCTATGTTTAACAAAACTCCCTCCTTAATTTTAAAAAATAATTCGTCCTTTACATATCATTTCTGGTTTTCCGTTATTCCTATTTTTTTGGAAAACATTTTCTTCTTAAACCCGGTTTTGGAATGGTATACATGACATGTTTGACAATCCTGACTTATTTGAGATTTTGTATGGCATTGAATACAGGTTTCCTTATTGATGGCCGTAAAATTACTGGACCATTTATTTGCATCAAAGTCCTTAAATGAGGCCATATAATCTGACTGATCATCTATAATATGACAACTGGAACAAGAGTCGTTTGCGCCTAGAATTTCTATGTGCCCCGAGTGAGAATATTTGGAATAGGACCTGTCGTTGTCAACCTTGTAATGCCATTCAATTTTTAGTTTCTTCGTTCCTTCCGCAGTAGTAGTCTCATTTATAGCATGACATTTCACACACCCACCAACGCCCTCTTTTGGGGATATCAGTTGATCACGCATTGCAAGGGCTCGAGTCATCTTATCGTCATTTTCCTGATTCGTTGAAGCAGCCAATGCAAACTCAATCCACGCTTTTGCAACTGGATCCTGATGGCCGGTTGGTTTATATTTAACCTCCAGCATATCTGCATACCATCCACCAAACTTAGCTTCCATAGGCGGTTCATATTCTAGATTTAAACCCCAGGAACAAGCTGCCCTTTTGAGCACTTCTGGGTTCATTCCAGTTAAAAGCTTATCAGCCTTGATAGATTCTGTTTTCTCGTTTATCAAATTTTCAATTGGAAGAATGCTTTCCTCAGACATTGCCATAATAAGTTCCTGAAAAGGTTTCTCATAGGATTCAAGGTCTTCTTCCGGGACGTTTAATAAGAATGAGCTCACTAATGCAGGCATTTCAGTAGAAACACTAAGAAATTCTTCATCTGATTTTTCCTGGGCAGGAGAGTTGCAAGCCTGAGTCAAGGCGTCACTTTCAATATAATTTGTCATGAATTCAGGAAGTCGAAGTAGCACCAAATCTTTCTTTATTATTTGCGACCCATGGCAATCGACACAAATTTTCTCAAACGCTTGCGGTCGAATTTCTTTATCCGACAAAGCCACCTGGTGACAACCAACACAAGAAGAGGGAGCCTTGTCAGAAAACTTCTGGTTTTCGAAATGTTTGTTCAAGTGCGAATTATGATCAAATTTAATTGCATTACGAATAAAGTAGGGATATTTTTCTGGGAATTCAGGATGACCCTTTGAAAAGCTTTCAAACTTGTTTTTGTGACAATTATTGCATTGTTCAGCAGTTGCTAATCGAACACTCATTCTTTGTCCACTGTGTTCACGATGACACATTATGCACTCAGTTTTTTCAACTTTTTGGTCTTTTTCAAACTCATTGTTATGGGCCAGGTTATGAGGCCCGTCAAACGAGTGGCAGTTAATGCAGTGAACAGAAATATCGTCCTGCCTGAATATAGCTTCAATCCAGCCAGCAGGGCCCTGTCCATGAACTGAATGGCATGAAGAACAACCCTCTTTTTTTGTGAATTTCGCATGCGACCTGGATAAAGCCCCCGCTTCAGAAATACTGACAAGTCCTTCATCGTCAGGGCTAAAAGACTGGGTGGCAGCAATCAAAGCAAAAATAACCGAAACGGCCAACAAAGAAATTTGTCCGCGAATAGCGCGTAAATTTTTTTTTGGCGCGCAAGGAGGTCTTGTCCATGAGCACTCCCCATTGGGGCCCGGCCCTTCTTCGCATGAACCACCAAAACGTTTTTCCCTTCGGCATGACCAGCGACCTTTCTTAAAAAAAGGCACGCAATCCTGAGTCCCTCCACAACTGCCATCTGTTTTCGGGCCCTGGAAACAAGGCGTTCTCCACAATGCACCCCTTCCACACCTGTAAGGAATATCAGGGCGTTCATAAGAGCTTTTATCGTGATCAAACCTATTCTCGTCCATTTATTCGAAGAACACCTGAATTAATATTAAATGCCATATCGCCATAGTCATAGCGGCGGCGGCAAGAGGAACATGCAAAAGGAGCCAATTCTTCAACATGGTTTGCAAAGAATAGTGGTAATCAATTTTTCGTTTGGTTTCCGCAAGCGTGAAAATTCTTCCCAGGTATTCACGCTCCGCATCATTTAAAAACCTTTCCAGAATAGAACACTGCTGCCTCACCCAGGCTTGAGCATTCTGCCCACCAAGAATATTGTTAAGAAAAAAACGAGGCCGCTGAAAAAACCAACCTAATGTTTCCATGTAATGCTGGGCAATAGTATCGCTTCCTGTTTTCTCCGTGCATTCCAAAACCAGGCTTTCCGCCTTGTTCCTGATTTCAGCAATATCGCGTGGGATGCGCTCATAAATGCATTCAAGCCCTATACGAGTTAATAGATTTGGATAAATTTTTTCCATTATCAGTCCCACTATTCCTGTCAAGGTCGTTCCATAGAATAGAGCTGCCAGAATCTGGTTGTACAATCCCTTGGGCCACAAAAATCCCGCGTGCAGCCAAAATAAAAATAAAGACAGAAAACCTGCCACCGAATGCAAGAGGAACCATTTATGGGCAGGCCACAAAGGAATGAAAGGCAAGCGTTTTCGCAAGTTAAATAAACATAAGAGGAAAATAATGAAAAACAACGCTCCACCACTTATAAACTCGTGATAGCCAAGGGCGTTTTCTACCCTTGAAGCCCAAACCCATATCAGTATAAAAAAGATTAGAGAGCCCGTTATGTATCCCCATAACTTTTTCATCATCTGCTTCCAATCTCTCTTACACTCACATCTCGAAAATCAACCCTGTTTAATGCATCATGTGGACATGCAAATGCACATGCCGGACCAGTAATCTGGTCAGCACAAAGATCGCACTTGGTGGCTTTTATAATTGGCTTATGGTTTTGTGAGTCGAGAATAAGCTCCCCCTCCTCATCGCGGATGGAAACCATCCTGATATTTGAATAAGGGCAGGAGTTCGCGCAGGTTTCGCAACCAATGCAAGTGTCGTCATTTATGATTACCATTCCTCCAGACATTGATCTGTGAATAGCACCTGTCGGACAACCAATCATACAAACCGGGTCGGCACAATGCATACAGGCATTGGCCACCATCCAGTTTTGAAATGTTTTACCATGCCGGACAAACCTGGGGTTACCATCATGCGTTGAAGCACAAGCTCGCACACAGTCATCGCAACGTACACAACGGTCAAGGTTGATCAGCATCGCCTGGGTACCATTTATAAAACGTTCCTCAACGGCCCACTCAAGCAAAGCCCCATCGGTCAATGCTCTACCAATAAAGTCCTGCAACCGCCTTGACTCTGCTGAAGAACTTGAAGCAGCCTGCCTTATACCCCCTCTTTCAGATGTCCAGTAAGAAAATAAATGCTTCTCAATTATTCTGCTGGGCACTCGCAGTGCTTCTGCATAGCCAACAGCAGAAATTGTAACTCGCATAGAAACATTCGGCTCACCTTGCCAAGATCGAAAAAGCTCGTCCGCACCATAGAAGTCCCCAGCCCCAAGATACGTCAAGGTTTGTTTTCCGTGACCCTGATCTATCGAAACCCGGGCAAACCCAGAGCGAATCATTAAAACTCCATCAGGGTAATCACCCTGATTCGAAATAACAGGTTCGTCTTTAATTCCTTGAGTTTTCTCGTTATCCTGAAGTTTATTATAGGTAAGATGCCAATCAAACTTTCCGTAAGTTTCGAAAAGAGTAGCATCTGCTACTTCCTGAAGGTCTTTGTCATCAAGGTGGGAAAAAATCGACGTCGCCCGGAGATGAGCATTCAGGGCATTCTCACGATATCGCTGGTCAATGAGGCGGCGCCAACCCTCGTCATACTTTCTTATTTCACGCAGTCCCTGCCAGCGTATTTCCAACAGCTCAGCATCGGTTTCCGCAAAGATCGTAGAAGTTCTGGGCGTTCTTCCCAATGCGGCAAGTTCCCCGAACAGACCTCCTTTACCCAGAGTAGCAGTTTTATTCTCATCTAATATTGCGGGTACATCTTGTAGAAATATATTGGCAGAGTTTGGGGCATGGCTTGCACGAATTCCAGTATTTTGATTGTAACGTTGAACGTCCCTGAATTCCGGAGGCTTTTTTTGAGTCCAAAGTTGTTTAAGAGCCTGCCAAAAAGTTTTCTTTTTAATGGTCTGACGCCCAAGCATTTCTCTGGGAAGACCAGGTGCAAGCACCACTCTTAATGAGCCATCTAATATTAAAAAAGCGGAGTTGCCATAATCCCCCTCACGAATTACAATATCGCCCGGTTTGTAACGCATTATCCTGGAATCATTTCTGAGAATCCCGTCCAGCGATATACGGGAGGGGAACCTCTCCCGATCAATAGCTTTAATTTCCGGAATATTCAGCAAACGTTCGACATCTGCATCGGTCATGTCAGTGCCAAACGGTTGATCCCAGCGTTGTGGTCGCGACTGGGTGGTTATAGCCATCCATCAACTCCTTTAACATATAAATACAAAATTAGATAAAAAAATAAAACTTAATGGACGAGCTATAAATCAAATCCTTCTGTTTTAATTAAAATATTATTTATAATCCGATTTCGCCGGGAGCTTGCTACCCACAACACCCGTCAAGTCCTTCCCTGCTATTGCACCTGCGAACTTTAAAGCATTTTCCCGGGTTGGTGATGCCAGCAGCTCCGCCGCTTCCGGGACACCAGCAAGGGCTGCCTTTGCATTTTCAACGCGCTTCTTTTGAGCTTCGACATATTTTGCCTCGCTGGACTTTGACAGCACGCTGGCCGCTGAAACCAATGCAGCCGCCTGACCAATCACATATAACTCAGCCTGCTCACTGGGGCTCATTTCTGCATTGGTCTTAATGTCTGGCGGGTAGTGCCTGTGACGTACGGTACCTTGTGAATATTTAACCAGCTCAAATTCAGGATTAATCGGGTGTCCTGCTCCCAACATTTTAGCCAAATCATCGGCTTTTAAATCAGGGTTGGCGAGTCCATGACAGGTCATGCAGTTTTCCGCAACTTCATATTTCATCGTTGGCCAAATTAAACCGGCCGCTTTTGATTCCGCAATCCTTTTCGCTTTATGTTCCGCAGATTCCTGATCACGCTTAACATCTTTTCCACCATAATTATCGTGAATCGATAACCATTCGGAAGACGCCCCGTGACAGCTCTCACATGATGTTCCCGACTTTGCCACCGGCCTGGAACCGGCATCTTTCTGCTCAAGCGTATAATGACACAAGTAACAGGTCTCATTCCTTTTCATACGTTTTTGGCCACCAACAGCCTGCAATATTTTCTTCGGAGAAGGCTTGCTATCATCTTTAGGCTCTCTATGCACCGTACGGAAAGATGTATAGTGTTTCGTTTTTTTCCAAATATCGGTCTCTGCCTCGTGGCATTCCTCACAAAGCTTGGCGCCCTTGAAAAAAGGTTGGGCCATTGCCGTAGAACCCATTGTTATTCCCCAACCCAAAAGAAAAACGAAGGTGGAAACAAAACAAAGTTTATTTAATTTCATAGAATCCTCTTTTGTAAATACATATCTACCATGTATGAATAAATAGCTGCTCTTACATATATTAAAAAAGGTAACGGATTTCTGTGTAAAGGCTGGTTCCATCGTCACGTTTTTCCAGCACCGAATATGAAGCATCCAGTTCAAGTTGAATTCTTTGAGTTAGTTTTTGACGAAATTCAAATCCAAAGGCAACATCATCGAATCCGTCACCCCCAATATCTTTCCGGCTGGCTATTTCCAGAGTAAGACTACGATGATGATTATCCCAGAACGCTTCATAGCCAAGGACCAAACCCGCAACATCGTTGGTAAGATTATTAAGTTCTGACAGCAAGTTCCCTACACCAGGAGAAGCAAATAAAACTCCCAAACTGGCCAAGGGTCCGCCAACAATGGGTTCTCGGCCAACCTGTGTATAATTCCCATCAACAAGAAAGGCATTTACATAAGCAATATCATCGGAGCGATAAGGTGTCCAGGAAACCTCAGAACTATACATTGTTCCAGTTCCAGCTTTAGGACTATCTGTATCCATTTCAAAAGAGGTATTTATTCTGAATGTGGTATTGAAATGCCCAAGTCTTTGAATGGCAGAAAAACCCAAGTTATAACTATCTCCTGTGATTTGGTCATCTTCCACATAGATCATATCTAAGTTAAAAGTATGCTTGAGAGTATCAATCGAGTTGAACCATCCGAACAAATCCGAAGACCTGTTTAACACCGCATTAGATCGATGCAACTCATTCCAGCCATATACGACTGTACTCCTCATTCCTGAAATTCCGGCAAAACGTATATTATTCCTGACGAGACCAACTGCATCAACCGTCTCATTAATCATAATGCCATTTTGAAATGTCAGGGCTTGTCTCCCCACAGAGAATCCCAGATCAATTGGCTTTTTGCCTACCGGGTCCAACCCGGGAAACAGACTTCCAAAATCTCCCTCAAAGAATAAAGTGCGTATATCCAAATTGGGTTCAATTTTACTTGAGCCAAAATTATCATTGAGCTGAACCCTTGTAAATCGGTTAAACGCATTTCTGTCAAGAGGACGCACGCCGATAACCAGCTTTTCTGTATGAGTTAATTGAAGATTGGCAAAAAGATCTAGTCGAGTAGCCCATTCAGAAGACGGGGAGCGCACACCATTGTCAAAATAATGCAAAGAGGTTCTTAACGTGCCGAAGATCCATAGCTGAGGTTGCCAGACTGCACCCCAGGGAGTTTCAAAACCTTCCTGCAGATTACCTGTACCGAGAAAAAGATCTCCTCCCTCATATATCAAAGGAGGCCGGTTGCCAGCATCAGAAGGTTGCAGCAATTGAATTTTTTCATCAGAAAAGCGGCTTACCTCGAAGGTCTCGCCTATAGGAAAGAGGTCTGCAAAGGCAGGAGAAGCGGGAACAACAAAAATACTTGCAACGAAAATATACAACAAAACAAAACATCGCTTAATGCCCCACTCCCTCAAAAAAACTATCATCATTGCAAAAAAGTTTACTCAAAAATACTGATAAGGGAATTGAGGAAAGAGGTTTCAATCAAATCTCCCTCTTTAAAATCAAAAACAATGTTTTTACTTTCGAGCACCTCATATCCAGCACCTACATTGTCGGCTACTTCTCGGGCGCTCATGTTGTAATCAAACCCACGGCTCTTAATTGCTCCAATCAAATTAGCAGGTGCCATGCCAGCAATTAAATCAATTTTGGCCTTGTAAGGTCCCGCACCCGTCATCAAATCACCATCAACCTTGTATTCGGCCCATTTATGATCCAGAGGAGACAGACTCCTCCTGTTGATTCTTGTGGCCGGGGTTTCTCCGGTCAACACACGTGACCGTGTCGTCGGCCTGATGAATGGAGTCGTGGTAACAGGATAAGGAACAGGAAGAACCCGCTCTCGCTCACCTCCCCTGCTGCTGGTCACGAGAATACGGCCGCGAAGATCAAACAACTGGTCATCCAGAGGCAAATCGCCATTAATAACGTAGGAAGACTCATGATCTCGCACATCTCCATTAGGGTCTAAATCACCTGACTTGAAAACCTCCTTACCAGTTTTATCAGTGACGGTTACCTGAAGGAAAACAAGCCTCTCTGCAGCAAAACCTGTCGGTACATTATGACCATCGGTCAGGTTTTCAACTTTGACCTTAAAAGCAAGTCCATCTTTATCATTACGCGTGATAACGGCATCTGCAAGCTTATAGCCATTCTTAAGCACTTCCAGGCGTTTTTGCCGTACCCATTCCAAACGCTCGAACTGAACATTAAGAATTTCACGTGCATCGTAACGATCGTCTATAGACTCCCAACGGGCGGGGAATTTCATATCCTCGGCGACCTTATCTTCAAACTCGTCTGTTCCCCAACCGGCTTTATAATCAAATTGCAACCACTCCCTCATCGTTGCCATTTCCTGCGCTTCCACATTGTGCGGAAAAATGCCCGGGTGAATCACCGAGTAGTCTGGACCTGCAAAAATATGGTTTGTCAATTTTCGCGGAGCGGTTTCCTTGCCCCCTACAATAGCGGCCGGACCTTCTTCATATCCGGAAGGAATTCCCTGCACTTTTCCCATATGACAGTCCTGGCAGGTAATGCCCTTTTCTGCGGCAGGGGACATGCGGTATTCACTAAAGGCTTCTTCCAACCGAAAACCATTGAGCAGGGTCACATCATGACATTGCCCACAAAAGGTCGAACTGGAAATCGGTTCAAATTTTACGGCCTGGGTATGAATCTTTCTCCCCGGTTTGCCCTTCTCTGTTACAACGCGGTATTTATCTGTATTATCCAAGACCCGCTTCAACTCTTCTCCACCCTTCGGACCATATACCGGGGCCAATAAATCACCTTTCTGAATTGCCAATCGACCACTTCGCTTATTGTAAGCCTTGGTTATACGATGACAGGCAATACAAGTTATTCCTTCACGAGAGGCAGGATGACGATCCAGGTTGGACATAAAAGGGTCTTCATTCAAGTTTGCACCTATAGGAGTGTGGCACCGAAAACAAAAATCACCGTTAGTTCCATTGGTAAACTCATTGGTAAAACTACTGAAAGAAAGATATACAGGGCTCAACTGCGCATAAGAATGCTGTGAAACAGACCATTCCTTGTAGTGCTTTGGGTGGCAAGTAGCACAGGTAGTGGCAGAGGGATAATCATTTTCGACAAACAAATTAGCATGTTCTGCAGCAGCCACTGCAGCAATGTCTCGCTCCTCTTCAGAATCTGAGTCACCATTTTTCATATCTCTCTTTTCCTCTGATTCTAATGATGATTTGGAGCCAACATCTTTCTTAACTACAGAATCATTAATTATTTCCGAATTTCCAGAAACTTTTTGAGAAACCTGGATATTTTTATTACAGGAATATAGAAAAACGAGTGAAATAAAAACAAAAATTAATGGGTAACAACTTTTTCGGCTCCAACAAGCCCAAAAACCTATATGCACAATATTTTTTTTAAAGGAAATCATACTGCCTTAGACCCCATTTAAATTTAAACGCTTGTAAAAAAAATAATTTCTATACTTGAAGGGACAACAATTAAAGATCTAATTATAATCACATAAAATTAACAAATCTACCCTAAAATTAAATCATTAAAAGCAGAAATAGTTACCTGGAAACCTGCATCGGAGCGTTTTCTTAATACGTATAAATTGAAACTCAATTTCCTCTATATGTTCTAATAATAAATGAAGGGAATCAAACCTTTCTCTCTTTGTTTCCAGAAAACAAAATATCTGATTCCACAAACTTTATGAAAGTGTTTTGGCTGACTCAGTATATATTGAAAATAATCATTGGTTTTCAAAATATTTCTTATCATCTTGGCCCATGGGTTTTCTTCAAAATAGAAAACCAAATAAATACCAATAAAACCAATATAAATTTTCAGCCAAAACCTTCTAGAGAATATTTTCTCAAAAAAATTACTTAAATTAGCCATATTTTTTTAAGCTCTTTATAGGAATTAACCGAAATATATAGAGAATAGTAGAGTATTTAAATTATATATTTTTGATAAACCTTAAACACGAGAATTGCATTATTTCATAATTTTTAATAAAATTGAACACCTATATGATCATTTAATAAAAATAAGCGCAGTATTATATACAGTGAAAACATTTAACACAAAAGATACGCCTTTGTCATAATTAGCATTATTACCCAACAGATTGAATTTATGGAACAAAATTTGCTATTATTAGTAAAAAATTCTTAAAACTTAGCCCAAAAACTAAAACTTTTAATCTTTTAGAAAAAAGTTCAACTTTAAAATTATATTTTCAATAAATTTATGAATTAAGAAACAAGGGGATAAATGTGGATTTTGCATCAATAATAGGGTTATTCGCTGGCTGCGCTTTAATTATAGCGTCAATACTTATTGGCGGTGACCTAGGAGTGTTTATTAATTTGCCCGGCATAATGATTGTAATTGGTGGCAGTCTAGCCGCTACTGCACTAACCTTTGCGTTCAGTGATGTTAAAGCTGCATTCAGAGCAGTAATTAAAGTTTTTTCTTCAGAAAAAGAAGAAGCTAGTGATGTAATTTTGAATATGGTTGAGCTTTGCAAACTAAGCAGAAAAAAAGGGCTATTACAATTAGGTAAAGTAGAGGTCTCCTCACTGTTCCTTAAAAAAGCATTGTCGCTTGTGGCAGATGGAGCAGAAGAAGACATAATTAAGGATGCATTGAACAATGAAATTAATGCCTTAAAGAAAAGACATTATGCCGTTCAGGATGTTTTTAAAAAAATGGCCCTTTATTCCCCAGCCTTTGGAATGATCGGAACATTAATCGGATTGGTTCAAATGCTCCAAACCTTAGATGACCCTCAATCTGTTGGCCCTTCAATGGCCGTAGCCTTAATTACAACACTCTACGGAAGTATAATGGCATCACTAATATTCGGACCCATTGCCGGAAAGCTTAGCGCCAGAACAAATGAAGAGGTATTAAACATGGAAATCATGTTTGAGGGAGCAGCCGCAATCCTTAGCAACAATAATCCAATGTTCGTATTTGAAAAACTTTCTTCGCACATACCACATAATTTAAGACAAGAGTTTAAATAATATTAATCTATAAAAAACAAATAGTCTGACTGACAAGAAACAAACCAGGAAAAACTATAATTGATTTATTTAAGCAAGAAATAATTTCCATGAACATTTTTAAATTGTGAAAAACGAATCCACAGCTATTTTAAGAGAACAACTGCGAATAAAAGAAGCAGAGCTCCAGCATGTAAAAGCTGAGGCTAGAAAAAGCGAAAAGAAAAAAGAGTTTATTCTTCAGCTTAGCAAGGAAAAGTTGCAATCCGGTACGTCCATCGAGGATGCCCTGAACTATGAAGAAACCCAGCCTGTTGATTCTGAAGGCGAATTAGAGAGCAAAGAAACAAAAAAAGAGACAGATAAATTATTATCTGAAACAAAACTAAAACTAGATGAAAGCGAAAAAGAAAAAAAAGAAATTAAACTAAAGCTTTTAAAGGCAATAGATTTTATAAAAACCAAAAACAACACCCCAACTAAAGATAATGATTCTGAAGAAACAAAAACTTCAGGAGGCATGGATCCTGATAAAGAAGAAAAAGTAAAAAAGGCTATAGAGGTATTAAATGAAAAAAATTCATCCCTTCAAGAAGAGCTTGAAACTCTAAAAATAGCTGCCACAGAAAACCTAGCAAGAAAAGAAGTTCTAGAAACTGAAATTGCACGCACCAAAGAAAATTTCAGCGGTGAATCACTCGAGAAGAAACAAGAAGAACTAAAAAATACTTATGAAGAAAAAATCAACAACTATAAGAAAGTTATAACGGAAAAGAATAAAATCCTAAATGACCTTAAAGCCTCTCTAGGTAGTAATAGTGAAGACGGCTCAGATTCTGAGTCTGGTAATGAGGATGGAGAAGATTTAAAAGATAAGTTTAAAGAGCTAATAAGTCAGAAGGATGAAGCTGATGAAAAATATACAAATTTAAAATCTAATTTTGATAAAAAATTAAAAGAGAATTTAGAAAGTAGCACAGAAGAGCTCAACAAAACAATAAAGCGTCTAAAAAACAAAAAGACCTCGAATGATACTCAAGAGGATATAGAGGAAGGAGCTCCTGCTTGGATGGCTACTTTTGCCGATATGGTTACCTTGATATTATGTTTCTTTATTCTCATGTATGCTATTGCATCGCAAAATGTATCGCAATTTAAAGCTGAAATTCTAGGTACCGAAACAAAAAGTATTGGCGTTCTTGAGCTCTTAGACAGCATGACTATTAGGAAAAAACTAACAGAGCTCACCCCAAAACAACCCGACTCTGTAATTTCAGATATCAAGGCAGTTACAAAAGAAGCTCCTGTAGATGTAGAAGTTACCAAGGACAATATTATTTTAAGAATTCCAGGACAGGTTTTATTTGAAAAGGGGGGAGCCGACCTGCGTTTAGAAGCGAGACCAAGTCTGGATTCGGTTATAAATGTTGCCAACAGGTATCCAGACTACAAGATTAATATACAAGGCCATACTGATGATTATCCAATTTCAACGGAAAGATTCCCATCCAACTGGGAACTTTCTTCAGCTCGGGCAACCGCAGTTTTGAGATACTTTATAGACAAGGGTGCCGAACCTGAGCGAATGACTGCCACGGGTTATGCTGACACATTTCCTTTGTTTTCGAACGATACAAAGGCAGGTCAGCTGAGAAATCGGCGGGTTGAAGTTATCCTGGAAAAGGAAAGTTGAGAAAAAGAAGCAGCTTAAAACAGATTGTATTTCTTTGTTGATAAACCGGCTTTATGAAATATTTTCAAGCCATTGACACACACATGGCTTAATCAAACACTTCCACTCTTTAGCATTTTGAAACCCAGGCTCACACTCTTACTTGGTTGCATACTTTTATGGCTGGCTGGTTGCCAGGGCTTTCCACTGAACCGTGCAATATCCTCCAGCGAGAAAGGGGTTTATCATACGGTTCATAAAAACCAGACTCTTTATAGTATTGCCAAAGCTTATAATTTGAATATGATGTTTCTGAAAAACATTAATCACATTTCAGACCCCACCAACCTCACAGTAGGGACAAAGTTATGGATTCCGGGGGCTGATCGTGTTTTGGAATTAAGAAAGTGACCTTCCTGATTAACTTGAAACGTTAAAATTGCTGGTTTGTCCTGAAACCATCCTCACCTGCAATCTGCAACAGTAGCATTCAATAAAAGTTTGGCGAAATAAAATATCCCCTGATGTGCAAAATATTCAGATGAAGTTCAGGCGAATTTAACGAAACTGGAAAGCACTAAAATATGCCGGGGTTGTGACCTGACCTGGCAAAAGCAAACTTGACCGATACAAACCTTATGGGCACCAACTTAACAGGCGCAAAACTGGTTAACACAAACCTGAGAAACATAACACTCAGTTATGCGAATATAAATTGGGCGGAAATACTAAGAGGCGATGATGAATAACACCAAAATGGTTGCATCGCATTTTAAGGAACCCAGATATGGCGGGCTTCAATCTTTACAAGGCCAATCTGACTAAAACAAAAATAGCCAACGTTAATTTTGAGGGCACCGTATTTTGTAAGACAGTTATGCCTTCCGGGGAGGATAACTCCGGTTGCAAAAATTAATTTTTACAACCTGAAAGGAAAGAGGAAAGATAATATCCGGTTAATGTTGATCTATATAATTTCTCGGCACTCCTTTTTTGTGATATATAAGGATTCCTAAATCTAATTTGGCTTGTGATAGGCCCTGTTTTGCTGCCAAATCCATCCATTTGAATGATTCCTCATGGTTTTGCCTAACCCCTAAACCTTTATACAACAAAACCCCTAAACAATGTTGGGCATGCTTGTCCCCTTTTTCTGCAGCCGCGCGAATTATTCTGACTGCCTCCTCATAGTTTCCACTTTTTATAGCGTCCATGCCGTCATTAAAATCCTGTCCAAATGCAACAGCAGCACTAAATAAATATATAGACAACGCTACAACAAAAATTAATCTATGCATTTGCATCTTTGGTCTTGAAAAAGAGAAGAGCCATTGGAGATAAAAAGGAATAACTCAGGAGGACTATTTCCTTTATTGTAATGTTTGGTTGGAAAAAGGCTAAAGGCATTGTGAACTCGTACAGCTAATCAAATTAGAACTGTATATGCGAACTTCTACCTACATCTAAATATCCCAACTGCTTATATCACGAAACAGAGAGTATTTACAAGATTTTCCCCCATACCATCCAGGTTACCATATGATGTAAAGTACTTCGCAAAGAATTGAATAATGTTAAAGAACGTATTTAATATTTCAAAAGACGCAAGAGGCCTTTATGGGTGTCGTTTAAGGTATGCGATGGCATTTCTACAGGTGACGGAAGTTAATGCATGAGTTAGTAGCCTTAACATAGCTGACACTTACCCTCCAGAGTCTTCCGGGCTACTATAAGTCAATTAGGGCTCTTAGCTTGCCATACCTACTAGATGTATTGTGCCATTGGTATATCTATACTTGAGTTGCTTAACTTGAACTTGGTAAATATTTAACGAAGGACTATAAACAAAAAGTATCTCTAGCTAAATCCCTCTCTTTGTGCATATTCGTTTGACGACCTACACTCTTCTTAAAATATAGAATAGTGTCGCATTCAACCATTGAACTCACCGTAAAAAGCAGTCTGTGGCAGGTTGATTGACTAAAGCAAGAAATTCTTTAGTCAGGAGCCAATTATTACCAAACCTGTGGCGGCTTTCAGGAGTAAGATCCGGGCCTAGCTGTTGATATCCCGAACCCAGCCGAAT
>WAHY01000028.1:4499-22365 GCA_009873635.1 Nitrospinota bacterium | reverse complement strand
CACCGTTGATGTTGTAATCAGGATGTGCATAGAACGTGTAGGTTTTCGATTTACCCGGTGCAACCGTCTGGTCGCCAGGGTTGTTACCGACGTTGATGCCCTGGGAATCCAGAGGATCGAACGCGATGTTGTTAGCATGTATTGAAGCGTTGCCTTCTTTCAGACGGTTGGTCAGTTTAATCTTGACACAATCGCCGATGTTGGCACGCAGGGTCAAAGGATGAGGCATATGTCCATCATCAGCAGCCTGCTTCACTTCACCCTCTAACGCAAAGATTTTACCTTTTGCGTTGGCAAGAAGAAGTTTACGTTCAAAGTCTACTTCGATCTCATCTTCAGTGTTTGGGTTAAACTTCAGTGCTTTATCAATCGCTACAACACTAAAGCTCTTAACCGGTGCACCTTTCGGGCAAAGAGTCTTTCGCACTTTCTTAGTGAATTCCTCATTACCAGGAAGTACCTTAAGGTCCTTCTGGGCTTTGTCATGCACTCGGATAATGCCCCACTCACCTTCTGAGAGTTTGGAGGTTCTACCATCATAATAGATGTAGTCTCCTGCCATACCTTGATAGCCACCCGCAGTGGTTGCCAAGTCATAGCGTTCAGCGATACCAATATGGATCGTGTTGGTAACACGTGAATCCCGATCATAACGCTCAGGACGATACCCATGTCCAGACACAACAAAGGTATGAGTTTCATTCATCATACCGTGCAGGAGACGAAATACCACATTGTCACCCACATAGGCTCTCAACATAGGTGTTGAAGGATCACCATGCACCTTGCTGCTAAATAGTTGAGATCCATCCTTGTTGTTTTTTAGTCTTGCAGCCAAGGAAGCTGCACGAAAGTTAAAACCACCACCAGTAGTGTGTGTACCCCCATTGAGATAAGGGAAAGCCACTTCCAGCATATCGGAAGGCATCTGGAAAGAAACCGATTGCCCTGCGGCAATCGCGTTCTCACGCGTCAGTCCGGGTGGGTTTCCTTCGGTGACCAACTGCGCTGTATGCGGCACCGTATCGTGAACCTGAGCTACCAATTCGCGGAAACTGCCATTTCGTGCATATGCGAAAGGCTCGGTTCCATGAATGTCGGCAACGGGACCACTCCGGATCAGCTCACCGGTTTTTGGATCATGGTACGTGGAACCCCAGGGCTCAACGATGGTAGATCCAATTCCGCCGTGCGGCCAGGTGGTCGCACCGAACGCATGGTCATGCCAGAATACCAACCCAACATCAGCGTCTACCCACCAGCGATAACGAACGTATTCGGTAGTAACAATTTGTCCTGCCGCGTGTGCGTGCGTCATGCCTTCAGTAAACTTGATGGTGTATTTGCCATCATGAGCCGGCTCTTTATTTGGGTCGGGCGTAATGCTCTTGATCCAGCGAGCGTCTTTACCATTTGGCACCTCAATACCAACAATGATATCGGCTCCAACATGGTAAGGAGTTGCATGTTCCGCCATCTGGATCTCTACTGTGTCGTCACCCGGTTTTGTAGCCTTAAGCACTTTGGCGTTCATCGGGATCGGCATGCTCACATGATGCCCGTCTTTCATCTTCTTAGTGAACTGCGTGTAAGACCTCATTGACTGGTCGTAAGAAAAACCTGTAATTACGCCGTCTGAGGACTGGTTGTCGAACTGAAAGAAATGCGGATGGATGTTGATTTTTGACATCTGGAAGTTGGTGAAATCATCATCATCCCATTCACTTGAAAGTAAAACATCCACGCAGTCATAAACGTTGGCACGAATAACCAACGGAATGGCTTTCTTAGGATCTGCTTTCACAGCCGCCATTTCCTCATCAATAACATAGATCAAACCATACTTATCAATGAGCGGTGGAGTGTCTCCAACGGCTCCGGAGAGCTCGATTGGTGTGTTGATGAAATGCAGATTGTACTGTTTACGTCCAGCCCCTGGAGGGCAAAGACTCCAACGGCCATGTTCACCAGGTTTGGCACCACCTGTGTTCTCCATATCTGGACCACTGCGCGCACTACCAGACTCTGTCGCAGTGATAACTCCATGGTCAGTCTGCATGTGGAAAGGCTCCAACCAAGGTGCTCCACCATGGTTACGCGCGAAAGGAACACGCTTACCAAAATGTGGAGTCAAATGTGGCCAAGCCAGTTTTCCATGCTGGTCAAACTGAAGCGGATGCCGTTTACCTGGGTGAGGTGTTGTAAATTTTGGCCATTTAATAACAGACTCACGCTCAGAAAGCGCCTGGTTGCCTTTCCAACCATAATCTAAAACAGAGCCATCATAGGCTTTGATCTGTTTAATTGGATCATCGTAGTGACCGGGTTGTCCTTGCGGGGGAAGCATATACTTGACCCAGTCTTTGACATTAACGACTGGTGTAGCTTTACTCCAATCACTTTTTCCAGAACCTACAATTTTAAACTTCTTGCCAAACCAGTCCATGGTTCTACCAACCAGTTGGTCTGAAGTCTGACCTTTGGGAATTCTTCCCACACGATCGGGAAGCTCTTTCAAAGGACGCATGACATCGGTACTTTCAAAAGGATAGTTGCCTGTCTGCAAGGTGTTATAAACCCTCCAGTAACCCCACATACCGGCTACGTAGTGATGTGCGACATGGCAATGGAACAGGAAGTCTCCAGCTAAACGCTGACATAAGCCTGAGCCACACTCAGTCTCAAGATCAACAACCTCAGAGGGTCCAATTACTTCAACATCAACTCGGTCGCTAGTAGTACGAACTACCGGGTATTTAACTGGACCATCATATGCTGCTTGAGTCAGGTTTTTAAGTTGAACTTCCCTTTGTGGTGAACGAGTCCAGCGAATAGTCCCGCCATGCGGATGATGCGAATGAAATACTTCACCACCACCATGAACCAATCTGAACTTTGCTGGGTCACCTAAGTATGACCGTGGGATCGTGGTTGGAGCATCTCCAAAAGTATACGAGCTATATGCTAGAGACTCATCTTCAAAGTGAAACTTCTTTTCTTGCTGTGCCAAATTGTTTATACCAAATGGCTCAGAACGGAAATTTAATGCGCGAGCTGAAGGACGGTAAGCGTCAGTTTGAGGATCACGCTGAGGAATCATTTCTCCGTGACGATTAAGAGGTCGAAAAGATTCGTCACCAACCTCGTGATACATCAATGTAAACTCTCTAAAATCACGTTCATCGTCATTTACAATCATTGCCATCCAGCCGCTTTTCAGCTCTCCACCTGTCCAGGGATCCAGATAGCGGGAACCTTTCGGCTCAACAATCATGGTACCGATCAATCCCAACGATGAAGGATCACGACCCGCATGATTCTGGATCATGTGTCCACCTTCCTGCTCATCAATCGGTATGTACCACTCGTATTCTTGTGTCTCTTCAGAAGCAATAATCGCTCCTGGAGTAGCCGCTGTATCAGGCTGGCCAGTAGAACTAATTATCATTGCAGAACCATTAACCTGAAAACCAGCGTCTTCATCTTCTAGCTGATTTGTAAACTTAATCCGAAGACAATCTCCCTGATTTGCACGAATAACAAATGGTTGAATGGCATCGCCTTGCAATCCATTGGTAACAGCTCCCGGATCAAGCTCGTCTTCACGAGCCGCGGCATTCTTTTCTTCTTCAGCGCGGACCCTGTCAATGTCCTCGTCGAGAACATACATGTATCCCGGATAGTAATCACCCCATTGGTTAAGGGTAATTTCTACATTGATGGCAGAAACATTATAAAGTTTAACAGGTGCGGTGCTGGGGCAATGGGCGCCTTTGTATACTTTTGCAGCAGCCTCCGTTGGTCCCAAAAGATAGCTTTGGCCCAACTGATGAGCGGCCCATGAATCATGAAATCCACCACCTGAAGAGGCAGGGCTAGCATGTTCTTTTAACTTAGACTTTAACTGATCCATGACCTTCATGAAGGTCTGGTCCATTTTGTCCTGTCTACCTTCCATGCCGCCCATCAATTCTTCATGGTCGACCTGGTTTTCAAGCTTCTCCAACCATGCGGGCCGATCAACCGCAGGGTTACCAAGATTGTGACCACCATGCGAATGATCTGTCGTGAGCGCACCAGCCGGGACACAAAGCCCCAGAGTTACGAACACAACAGCCAACGCATACCAGTTTTTCCACCCCTTTTTGACACCAAACATTGCTACCTCCTAAGTAGAACTTCAAAAAATGGCTAAAATAAAACAGTATGAATGTTGATTTTCTAAACTTTTATCACCGACCCATTCCACTCCTTAAATGGCAGGTCGAAAAATATAACCCCTTATTTCAAAAGGTTTATAAGAATTCTTCTTTTAATCAAAATGCTTTAATATTCAAAAACTATGCATTTTGGGTCAGTCAATCTATCAAATTTATTTTTACCTTACAAGCCCCAAATGAAACTTTTCATCATTTCTCCAGACTAACAGAAAAATAGGGTCTCCTGATTTAATTTTTTCTACAAATTGGTCAAACTCAAACTTATTTTCAATATTGTCACCATTCACAGACATAATAAGGTCTCCAGATTGTAACCCCTTAGTTGCTGCTGTACTTTTTGGGTTAATCTCTGATACCAACACCCCATTTATCATATTTTTTCCTTTTTCCTGATTTTCAACACTAAATCCCAACCCAGATGGGCTTAAAGGGGAGAGGTTAGCTAAAGCATTGTTTTTATTATTTTTTGACTCTAGTTTAACAGGAACAACTCTTTTCTTTCCATTCCGAAGAATATCCAGATTAATGGTTTGTCCAGGCGTAATGGCCCCGATCACCCGGATCATTTTGTTTGGGGAGTCAATATCAGATCCGCCGATTTTCAGAATAATATCGCCAACTTTGAGCCCTGCCCTGTGAGCAGGGTCGCCCTCGAACACTGAATTAATAATGACCCCCACACCCTCCTGCCCATTTGTTCTTTTAGCAACTTCCTCAGTCACCGGGTCGATACCAACCCCAAGCCAGCCTCTATGCACCTCACCGTTCTCAACCAATTGGCTGACGACATGCTTGACCATATTAGAAGGAATGGAGAATCCGATGCTCTGGGCATAATTGATGATCGCAGTGTTGATACCTATCACTTCACCTTTTATGTTGAGTAGCGGACCACCACTGTTTCCCGGATTGATAGAGGCATCTGTTTGTATGAAGTCTTCATAACGGGAGAGATTGACGTTTTCCCTCTTGAGACCGCTGATAATTCCAAAAGTGGTGGTGTCATTGAGTCCGTAAGGATTGCCCACAGCAACCACAAGCTGGCCAATACGTACTTTGCTTGAGTCGCCAAAATCTACTTCCGCAAGCGGTATATCAGTCGACACATGAACCACTGCGAGATCTGTGTCTTCATCAGCCCCCAATACATCTCCAATGATCTCCCTGCCATCCTTAAAGGTTACCTTGATTTTGTTAACATTACGAACTACATGGCTATTGGTAACGACAAGGCCTTTTTGGGCATTATATACAACCCCTGCTCCGGCATTTGCGGGCCTGCCCTTGTTAGGAAGTCCTTCCCTGATAGCATCCTTTGCTACATAGGGAGACAGACTAACCACCGCCGGGCGAACTTTGTCAGCCAGTTCTACCAGTTCTTTTTCTACCTGCTCCAGAATTCCTGTTTCACCGGAAAAAGGAACCGCAAAAAATATGGCAATAAAAAATAGTAGGATTTTCATCGTTAGGTTTTGCCAGGGGTTCTGGATGAAAAATTTATTATAAGTTTTCTGAACTTGATTTTTCTGCATGAGCATGAAAAAGTATGATGTAAATAACCTTAAATAAAGTCGAGAAATTGTTTGCCTGCAAATAAAGACATTATAAGTAATACCCCTGCGGGGCACGAAAGCTTAGGATGAACATAACGCCTGCGGAGGCTCTCCGCTTTATATAAACTATCTTTTACCCTGTCAAGTACAACACCACTATGACCATAGACCCGAAAGATTTTGAAACCAAATCACCCGAAGAACTGCTGCGCTGGAGCATGGACAATTACGGCCTCAAAGCCGGTCTGGCTTCCAGTTTCGGAGTGGAAGACATGGTACTCATTGATATGATTTCCAAACTCGGCGGCCCAATCACCATTTTCACCCTGGATACAGGAAGACTTCACGAAGAAACCTATGAGCTGATGGAACGGGTACGCACCAAATATGGACTCGAAGTTAAAACTTATTTTCCAGACAATAAGAAAGTTGAAGATTTAATTGGACAAAAAGGGTTCTTCTCATTTCGCGAAAGCGTGGAAAACCGCAAGGAATGTTGTCATATCCGTAAAGTAGAGCCGCTGAACAGAGCGTTGAGCGGACTGAAAGCCTGGGTCACCGGGATCAGGCGATCACAGGGAGTCACACGAACAGATATACCAAAAGTCATGGAAGATGCCGACCATCCCCCTTTGATCAAAATCAATCCGCTTGCAGAGTGGAGCGAGGAACAGATGATGAACTATATCACCGAGAATAACGTGCCCATCAATGTACTGCATAAAAGGAATTATCCCAGCATTGGCTGTGCCCCCTGCACACGACCCGTGGAACCCGGAGAAGACATACGTGCCGGGCGCTGGTGGTGGGAAAACCCGGAACATAAAGAATGTGGCCTTCACCAGCGATAAAGCTGGGTTTATTTAAAAATAAGTCTTACGATGACAATTATAAATAATACTTGTCAGTTTGTAGAAAATAAGCTTGCGGGAGAAGGATCCGGTCATGACTGGTGGCATATCTACAGGGTATGGAACCTTGCCAAAAAGCTGGCTGAACAAGAAGGAGCTAATTCACTCATTGTCGAGTTGTCTGCACTTCTACACGATATTGCTGACTGGAAATTCCATGATGGGGATGACACCAAAGGCCCGCAGATGGCGGAACAATTTCTATCAGAAAATCATGTCGATCGTAATGTGATCGATCCAGTCATTGAAATCATAGCTACAATTTCTTACAAAGGTGCCGGTGTATCGACCCCGATGAAAACACTTGAAGGAAAAGTGGTGCAGGATGCAGATCGCCTCGATGCTATTGGGGCAATGGGTATCGCTCGTACTTTTGCCTATGGTGGGCATAAAAACCGTTTGATGTACCACCCTGATGAAAAACCGGTCATGCATAAGAGTTTCGCGGAATATAAAAAAAACACCGGGCACACCATTAACCATTTTTATGAAAAACTGCTTTTATTAAAAGACAGGATGAACACCGCATCAGCTAAAAAAATGGCTGAACGAAGACATCAATTCATGCAGGTATTTCTTGACCAGTTTTACGAGGAGTGGGATGGAAAAGCTTGAAATTCTTCATAAGTCATCGGACTTGATCAGGAAGTCCAGGCGTACCTTGTTCTTAACGAGTGCTGGCATGAGTGCCGACTCCAATATCCCTACATTTAGGGACAAAGATGGTTATTGGAAAAACTTTCCACCGTTCAAGGAAAAAAATCTGGAAGCTCAAGACCTTGCCAGTCCCTGGGCATTTCGCAACGAGTTGCCTCACGCATGGGCGTTCTACGAATGGCGAAGGAGGAATGCTGAAGAAAACCAGCCACATGAAGG
This sequence comes from Nitrospinota bacterium, assembly GCA_009873635.1. Taxonomy (NCBI): domain Bacteria; kingdom Pseudomonadati; phylum Nitrospinota; species Nitrospinota bacterium. Next base: position 14,805 of record WAHY01000028.1, on the reverse strand, counting down.
TTATCGAATTATCAACAAGTGGCTTGAAACCCAGGATGGATTCATTCATACGACCAATACTGATGGGATGCATTTAAGATCGGGTTGCCCCGCAGACCGCATCTTGGAAGTCCACGGCTCTATGTGGAGGTTACAATGCCTAAACACCTGCACCTACCAGTTTTGGGATGAACTTTCGGTCCCACTCTGCGATCTGAACACGAGTACCATGAAAGCTTCTAATTATCCAGTCTGCAAAAGTTGTACGGGGATTGCCCGTCCGCATATTCTCATGTTCGGAGATGGGGAATACATCGGTCACCCGGAGCAGGAGGGAAGTTTCAAAAGGTTCCTGCAGGAACCAGTTGATCTGGTTGTTCTTGTAGGCAGTTCAGGAGCGGTTCCAACCAATGACTATATTGCTGTCCAATTACAAAGACAGGGAACTCCCGTCATCAATATCAACCTGGATTCATCCAGTAATAGCATTGTTAATACTGATCTTTTTATTCAAATGAAAGGCAAAGAAGCATTCACTGAACTGCATCGAATCACTTTCGGAAGCACGGATTGAAGCAAACCGTCTCACCCCAGTAATAAATTATTTGATTTTTATTACCGTGAGTTTTGAATTTATAGTATCCTCATCAATATAATTAAATCAACGAAACAGGTGTTTCATTATTCAGGAAAACTTTCAAGAACCAGGAGTTTAATATGCGAATCGTGCTTTTGACATTCATGATTTTACTTCTCCAGCCGATTCCTTCATTTGCCAAGTGTAAGCAGGCTGATATTTGCGAAATGATGAAAAAAATGGACCATTTTTCGATTCTTAATGAGTGCCCTGGTTCAGGCACTTTGCTTAAGGAATGTAAAAAAGTAAGCGACGTTAAATTGGCAAAACTTCCTGCTCCAAATTTTGTGGACAATGGAGATGAAACCATTACGGATACTGTAAACAAACTCCGCTGGTTCAAAAAAGGCACTAATAAAAGAATGAAATTAAAAGATGCTTATGGTTTTGCTGAAAGTGAGAATTTTGCCGGAAGCTCAAATTGGCGGCTTCCTACTTTACCCGAATTGCAAACTTTGTTGCACCCAGAAAAAGTAGTCAATGCAAGCGGCAAAAGATCGTGGATACATCCCATCTTCGATCATAGTAAAGCACATTATTACTGGACAACCACAAAATGCGATGAAGTCTCATTTATTGAAGAAACTTACCAGGGAAAACTTCAGAAAAAAACCTGTCACAAGGGGGAGTCCGCCGCATGGCTGGTTCTGTTTAAAGTGGGTTCTTCATTATGGTTTTTAATCCAGGACGCAAAGCATCATGTCTGGCTAGTACAAGATTTGGAATAGGCAGAATAAATCCTTAACTTATAATTCTGCTTCAATTTTCTGAAGTTTAATTAAAAAAGAATCTTCTTTCTTCTTTTCTCCATCCACACAATAGAACTTATTTATTTTGAAATAGATTAAAAAAACTCTTGTCCTTTGACTGACTACCAAAACTTAAACTTTAGAAACCGCTTCATAGAACTGGGGCCTGAGTTTTATCAGTCCAAAGACCCCGATCCAGTAACAGACCCTTACCTGGTTGACTATTCTCCTTCTGTTGGAAATTTATTAGGTCTGCCTCAAAATTCTGAAGGCAGCAAAAGCTTCATAGACCAATTCAGTGGGAATGTCCCCCTGGAAGGAGCCCAACCTCTGGCCATGGCTTATTCGGGACATCAGTTCGGTTCTTATAACCCAAGATTGGGAGACGGCCGAGGACTTTTGCTTGGGGAGGTGCTAAACCAAAACCAGGAAATGTGGGACATTTATCTTAAAGGGTCTGGTCCCACCAGGTTTGCCCGAGGCTTTGATGGGAGAGCAACTTTCAAATCATCCATACGGGAACACCTGGCAAGTGAGGCTTTATACGGACTGGGAATTCCCACTACCCGTTCATTAGCGGTCATAGGAATTAGAGAATTGATTTACAGGCAAAGACCAGAGCTGGCAGCGATACTCATAAGGGTGGCCGATTCACATATTCGTTTTGGAAGTTTCGAGTTTTTTCACTACACCGGACAAAGCAGAAATGTAGAACGACTGCTGGAGTTTTCCATTCAGAGTTATTATCCGGATATTGCTGAAGAGTCAGACCGCTATAGAGTATTTTTTCAACGTACCCTCAAACGTACAGCAAAGCTCATCGCAAAATGGCAGGCATCAGGTTTCATACATGGTGTAATGAACACTGATAATATGTGTATAACCGGAACCACCTTTGACTACGGCCCATATGGCTTTTTGGATCGATTTGTCCCTAACCACACTCCAAACCAATCAGACACAAATGGTCGCTACGCCTATAACCAACAACCTGAAATTGGATTTTGGAATCTCAACAAGCTGGCTGAGACACTCATTCCACTTATAAGTGCTGAAAACCTGGAAGAGGAAATGAAACAATATCAGCCTTTTTTTAATCAATGCTATCGTGAAGAAATGGGAAAAAAGCTGGGGCTAACAATTCTTGACTCAGAGTTCACAGAACTGGTTCAGCAAATGTTCCAACTTCTTGTCGAGCATCAACTTGACTACACTAATTTTTTCAGGTTTCTCGCAAACTATCCAACACAAACTGCAAGTTTTAATGACGATCTGAGACCCTGGTTAAACCGTTATCTCGAACTAGTTCAACGTGAAGGAGTCAGCCACGAAGAAAGAAAAGAACAAATGGATGATTCCAATCCAAAGTTTATTTTAAGAACCCACCTATTACAGACGGCGCTCGACAAAGCACTCAAAGATTCCGATTTCTCAGAAATCACCCGTCTCAGAGTACTAATGGAAGATCCATATAAAGACCGGCCAGCAGTATTTGAAAAACACAACATTGATCCTGAGTTTTATGCCCGGGAAACTCCAGAGAAATATCTCTGCCGACAAACCAGTTGTTCAGCATAATGAAAGCAATCTAAACGATTGCAGAAAGGAAACATGATTCTGTTAGAAGGAGAAATCAGTGAAATCAACACTCCACCCAATAAAGCCGACCAGTTTCGGGAACTGAGTATCTGGATCCCTGAAACCGAAGAGCATGTGGAATTAACATGCTTTATGCATGAAGTCCAAAAGGCCGGCCTTGAAGAAGGGAGCAAGATTTCCATCAAAATTGAAAAAAAATTCGACATAGATTCTTTAACACGCGACTTGTTGAAGCCACAATAGAGTGACAAAATACCAGAGTGGTTTTTTTTGATTTCCTTTTGTTAATATAAGGTTTCTATCATCAAGTGGAGGCCTGAGGGTTCCACCAAGGTTTATGCGCAAAATAAAAGAACTCGGCGAATTTGGACTCATCCATAAACTTTCATCACAGATCAATTTCCGTGCTTCTGATTCTATTCTGGGCATAGGAGATGATTGTGCTGCTTATCCTGTTAAATCAGGCAAGTTTGAAGTCATTTCCACTGACGCTCTGGTAGAAGACATCCATTTCAAGCTTTCCACGATAAAACCGGAAACTCTGGGACGCAAGGCGCTCTCAGTCAGCCTCAGTGATATTGCGGCAATGGGCGGAACTCCCAAAAGAATAATGGTGACTCTGGGAATACCCAAAAAAATTTCTGTATCATTTCTCGAAAAACTGTATTCCGGATTTAACGAGATATGCAACCATTTTAAGGTAGAACTTTGTGGTGGGGATACCGTCTCATCACCAAAATGTTTTTTCATCAATGTAGCGGTCATAGGAGAAGCAAAACGTATTTTCTCACGTAAGGGTGCAAAGCCGGGGGACCTTGTTTTCGTGACAGGAACATTGGGTGACTCAAGCCTGGGGTTAAAATTACTTGCAAAAAATAAAACGAGAGGCAAAGACCATAAATTCCTGACAACAAAACATATGGATCCCACACCGCGAGTTAAGGAAGCGGAGATTCTGGGTCGTTCCAAAATAGATATCACTTCCATGATAGATATCAGCGACGGTCTGGTTCAGGACCTTCATCATATCTGTGAATCCTCAAATGTTGGGGCCCAAATTTATGAAGATCGGCTGCCCTTATCCCCTGAATTGATTCGCACTTGTAAAAGAAGCTCCATACCCCCTCTTCCACTTGTATTAAATGGTGGAGAGGATTATGAATTACTATTTACTTTGCCTGCTGATGGTGTTAAAAATTTAATCAGGCAGTTTTTAAAGGCTAAAGTGCTTGTTACGCAAATCGGGAAGATCCTCAAACCCGGGGGAATATCAATGAAAATGAAAAATGGAACGTTAAAAGTTCTTCCGGAATCAGAAGGGTTCAATCATTTTTAATTATAAATTTTGGTTTCCCGTTCCAGAATTACAATTGCCAAATCGAGTTAAAGTTCAACTCGATTCACAAGTACCGGCCAAGCTTGAGGTTTTTTAAAACTTTTGGACGATTCATTAATATCCCGTTCACTCATATTATTGTTTTTACTTTTGTGTTCGGCTTTTTTTTCAGCCTGTGAGGTCGCTTATTTCTCTCTAAACTCTCTTCAGCTTAATGAGATGTCAGAGAATAAAGGGCGCATGGGTAGAATAGTAAACTCCCTCCTGGAAAAACCGAGAGAACTGCTCATCACAATTTATATTGGCAATGAGTTCGTCAATATAGCTATATCTGTTGTTATCACATCCATAGCCATCAATATTTTTGGAAGTATCGGGGTGGGTATTGCAATTGGCGGTGGCACTTTACTCCTGCTGGTTTTTGGTGACATCATTCCCAAAAGTATTTCTATAAAGTATGCCCAGCCATACGCCCTATTCGCCGCATATCCATTAAAAGCCTTTGCCCAGCTTGTCCAGCCCGCACAAAAGCTGTTTACTGTCTGGACAGAAAAGATTATTGGTTCCATGGGAATACTGCCTCACGGCATCAAAGAATCCCCTATAACAGATGAGGAATTTCGTGCCATGGTACAGGTGGGCGAAGGGGAAGGTGTCATCGATTCAGATGAAAGGGAATTGATCCAGAATGTGATTGAGTTTGGTGAAACAACAGTAGGAGAGATCATGACTCCGAAAATAGATATGTTCACCGTAAATATTGAGAACAGTTTGGATGAAATCCTACCCAGAATAATTGAAAACTTTTATTCCAGGGTTCCTGTGTATGGTAATGAAGAAGAAGATATCGTGGGCATTTTGTTCACAAAGGACCTCACACGGCTTAAACACTTGCCTCGGGAAAAGGTAAATCTGAAAAGCATTCTTCACCCTACAATCTCCGTTCCGAAGTCAAAAAAAATCAAGGAAATGTTAGAAGAATTCAGAAAATCAAAAAGGCATATGGCCATCGTTCTTGACGAATATGGAAGTGTCTGTGGGCTGGTAACACTGGAAGACGTCCTTGAGGAACTGGTGGGAGAAATCGACAGTGAAATGCGGCAGGAGGAACTCCCGTTAAAGAAACAGAGTGATAAAAATTATCGCATTGCTGGAGCATACAGCCTGGCAGAGTTCAATGAAAGTTTCCAAAGCGAATTGCCTGAGGATGATTATGACACCGTCGGTGGATACGTTTTCGGATTATTTGGCAGGATTCCCCGGTCGGGTGAATCAACCACTGTTGACAGGTTTAAATTCCGTGTCGAAAAAATGAAAGGCTCAAGAATCCTGAGTCTATTCCTGACTCTTATGACCCCGCCTGTCGAGGAAGAGACAAACAAAGAAATTAATGAGATGTTAGAAGACTAATGGATTTTGCAACAACACTGATATTGGTACTCATCGGGATTCTGTTGGAAGCTTTTTTTTCCGGTTCTGAAATCGGGATGGTTTCTGTAAACCGGATAAAAATGAAGCAGCTTGCTGAAGAAGGGAGCTCTGCCGCCAAATCCATCTTGAAATTACTGGAAAATCCCGAAAGACTTTTCACTACAACTTCTCTGGGAACCAATCTCACTATGGTCGCCAGCACAGCTGTGTTCACCGCTTTTATGGTCACCCACTTTGGAGATTCCGGAGAATGGATGGCCATGCTGGTTATTTCTCCAATGATTTTTTTTCTGGGAGAAATCACTCCTAAAGTTATTTTTCAGCATCGCGCTGATTCCATTATGCTGATCATGATCTATCCCCTGATTTTTTTCTATAAAATCTTGTCGCCATTTACTATATGGCTGTCTAAAGTATCGGCAAAGTTTACTGATCGTGTGCAACTGTCTTCCGATGGTGAGCATAAAACTTTCAGCAGGGATCAGCTCAGAGGTGTATTGAGTCTGGAGTCACAAACTGTAGATCTTGGTGCAACTGAAAAGAAAATCATTCACAACATTTTCAACTTTGGAGAGCTAAGAGCAGAGCATTGCATGGTTCCCCTTATACAAATGAGTGCCATTAAAGATACAGCCACACTGATTGAGGCGCATGACGTGGCGAACGATTCAGGTTTCTCACGTGTACCCGTGTTTCATGAGAGAATGTATAACCTTATTGGGATTCTAAATACCTTCGACCTTTTAGACCAGCCTGTTGACCACAGCCCAATCACTGGTCTCATCAGACCCGCATATTACGTTCCTCCAGGTAAAAAAGTTGACGACCTGCTTAAAGAACTTCAGCAAAGAGGTCTACATGTTGCCATTGTTGTGGATGAGTATGGAGGATGTGTCGGTTTAATAACGATTGAGGACCTACTGGAAAAAATTGTTGGTGAAATCGAAGATGAATACGACAAACCCGAGAAAACATATAAACCCTATGCAGACGGTGGATATTTGGTTGAAGGCAACACCGAAATCAGCGTTCTCAATGACGCCCTCAACTGGGAACTCCCTACTGGCGAATACGAAACTCTTGCAGGTTTGGCTATAGAACGTTTGGAAAAAATTCCAAATTCTGGCGACCAGATCCTGGTCGGCTCATATCGGTTAACCGTCAAAGAAGCAAGTAAACGCAAAATCCAATCCCTGATAATCCGTAAGCTGGATCCGCCTCAGGAAACAGACTCCAATACTGAAAAAGCAACGACTCCTTAAATTTTCCGAATTTTTTCCAATTCCTGGTAGGCCGACTGAACTTCAAGAAATTTCAAATGGGCTTTCTGGAATGTATCTTCATCTTCTTGAGCAACCCTGTCAGGGTGATACTCGCTGACTAATTTTCTATATGCTTTTTTGATATCATCATTCGAAGCATCGGAAGGAAGACCCAGTATATGATATGGAGTCTTGAAAGGCTCAAGTGAATATTTCACTCTGATTTCATTATGTTCGTCGTAGGACAACCCCAATTCCAACCCAACCGTTTTTAAAAGTGACTGGGTGTCTTCGTCAGGAATATTCTCCACCAAAATAATTTGATAACAGAGGGCAAGAAGCAAAAGGTTGTAATTATTCTGACAAGACTTTTTGTATTCCTTTACGAATCGGTAAATATCCGGTTTTTTGGACTGCACTTCACCCACCAACCTGTCAACCGATTTCAAATCAGTAGAACCATAACCCAGGTTTTTCATAAAAAAATTATGGATCACGGCCACTTGTTTAGGAGTCAACGCGCCGGACTCCATAGCCACACGAGTCATAATAATAATCAGGCAGGAAATAAACTCGCCTTGATGAACTATACCGGGTAAACTTTCCTGCAGTTTTTTCTGGAGTTTTTTACCTAAAAAATGTTCAATGGTTCCGCCAATAACGGCACCTAAAGGACCGCCACGTAAAAAACCCAGACCTGCTCCCATCCACCATGACATAAGAAGAAATCACTCACTAAATAAAAACAAGCACTATAGCATAAACAATGTTACAAACTGTCTCTTTACCAAATGCTTTACCAACCAGAAACAACCATGGTTGAGCCGCAATCCACTGGAGGAAACTATTAATGGTCAAACATATTGTGATGTTTAAGCTGGCAGAAAAAAATCAAAAAAATCTGGATGAAGCCCTGGACGCCCTCAACAGTCTGAGAGGTAATATTGAAACCCTGAAATTCCTGGAATTGGGAACCGATTTTTTAAGCTCCGAAAGAAGCTATGACATCGTTCTCACTGCATTTTTCGATGATCGGGAAGGACTTAAGACATATGCAGGACACAAAAACCATTTACCCGTTGTTGATAAAATGCGCTCGCTCTGCTCGTCATCCATCGTTGTGGATTACGAAACAGAATAGCAGCGGCATTAAATTTATCGGAAATATGAGTTTTTTTCCGTCCAGGCAAATAAATTGTTGTACTTTATTTATCCAAGTGCTAAGGTTCAAGGAATTTTTATCCAGCTATGGATAATACACTAAGGTTTTTGAGTTACCTTCCCGAATGAATTCATTTTAAGAGTTCCCTAATATAGGAGATTCGGCAATGGCAACGAAAAAAAAGGCGGCAAAAAAAGCTGTCAAAAAGAAGGCTTCAAAAAAAACTTCAACCAAAAAAAAGGCGGCCCCCAAGAAAAAGGCTGCCACCAAAAAGAAGTCTTCTGTGAAGAAAAAAACAGCTACTAAAAAGAAGTCTTCTGTGAAAAAAAAGGCAACTCCTAAGAAAAAGACTGCTGCTAAAAAGAAGTCTGTCAAGAAGAAGGCCGCGAAGAAAACTGTAGCAAAAAAATCATCGCAAACCAAAAAAGCCAAGCCATCTCACCAAAAAACAGCAAAAAAAACCAAAGCTACGAAATCTGCAGTTAAACCGGGTAAGTTGCACCTGATTAGACAAGACCAACCTAATTTGGATCCTTCTATTCTTAAAATTCGTGACAGGCTTATTGCTAATCGCGCAGAACTATTGAAATTGATTCAAGCTTCACAGTCCGTTGAGCGAGATGCCGGGGATTTAACTTTTAGCAACGAGATTGATCTTGCTTCGAGTCTTGAAGGAAGAGAAATGATATTTCAGTTAACCAGCAGAGATCGTAACGAGCTGAAGCTGATTGAAGATGCGTTGTTCAGAATCAATAACGGTACTTATGGAGAGTGTGAATCTTGTGAAAAGAAGATCACTTTAAAGCGTCTGCAAATTATGCCGTTAACCGCATTATGTATTGATTGTCAGGAAGCCGCAGAAAACATTTAGAATGGCCATTACTGGCCATGGCACTTTTTGTATTTCTTTCCACTTCCGCAAGGGCAGGGTTCGTTTCGTCCTACCTTATCTTCGTCTCGCCTTACGGTTGCCGGCTTTTCCAGGGGGTCAGAGTTTCCACGATGCTCAACAACATTCTGGGGCTTGCTGGCCAGTTCTTCCTGCATTTCGACTTCCTGGTTTACCTGAACTTTAAACAAGTATTCCGTGATCTCTTCCTTGATGCGTATCATCATGCCACTGAACAGGTCAAATCCTTCCTTCTTATATTCTGTCAAAGGATTTTTCTGGGCATACCCTCGTAAACCAATCCCTTCCTTCAGATGGTCCATACCAAGCAAATGATCTTTCCAAAGTCCATCTAACACCTGAAGCATAATGACTTTTTCAACATGGCGCATGAACTCTGGTTCAATACCCTCTTCCTTTGCTTCATAGGCCTTGGTCACCTCATTCATGATGGCATCATGAAGTTTTTCTCTGTTGCAATGTTCCAACTCCAGCTTTGTGCTTCCCTGAAGCAAAAGTTCATGATCGCTTGACTTCTCAATATGAACAGAAAACTGTCTTTCCAGCAATTCGTTCAAGCTTTCAATATCCCATTCCTCCGGATATACTTTTTCATGGGCAATTTCATCCAGAGCTTCATCCACGACCTCATCGGCCATATCAAGGAGAACTTCTTTCCCATTTTCCGTATTAATGATTTCGCGTCGCAACGCATAAAGAACTTCTCTTTGCCGGTTCATAACATCATCATATTCCAGAAGATGTTTACGAATATCAAAGTTATGAGCTTCAACTTTTTTCTGGGCGTTAGCAACTGCCTTTGAAACCATTGTATGCTCTATAGGCTGTCCATCTTCCATCCCCAACCTTGCCATCAAAGGGGAAATTTTATCAGACCCAAAAATTCGCAACAAATCGTCTTCAAGGCTGAGATAAAATCGCGAAGAGCCTTTATCTCCCTGACGACCAGAACGCCCCCGCAACTGGTTATCAATACGTCGGCTTTCATGCCTTTCGGTGCCAAGGATATGGAGCCCTCCCAAGTCAGGAATCCCCTCACCAAGGACGATATCAGTACCTCTTCCAGCCATATTCGTGGCGATGGTCACAGATCCTGGTTGCCCTGCCTGTGCAATGATTTCCGCTTCCTGCTCATGATGCTTGGCATTCAAAACACTGTGCTTGATGCCTGCCTTTTTCAGCTTTTTGCTCAAAACCTCTGACTTTTCGATGGATATTGTACCAACGAGCACAGGTCTCTT
>WAHY01000028.1:0-4399 GCA_009873635.1 Nitrospinota bacterium | reverse complement strand
TGATTTCCGCTTCCTGCTCATGATGCTTGGCATTCAAAACACTGTGCTTGATGCCTGCCTTTTTCAGCTTTTTGCTCAAAACCTCTGACTTTTCGATGGATATTGTACCAACGAGCACAGGTCTCTTTATCGAGTTCAATTCCTTAATTTCTTCAATAGCTGCGTCAAACTTTTCCTTTTCTGTTCGGTAAATCACATCCGGGCAATCTTCCCGAATCATAGGCTTGTTAGTTGGCACAACGACAACTTCAAGCTTATAAATTGAGTTGAACTCTTCTGCTTCGGTATCTGCTGTCCCAGTCATACCGGCCAGTTTCTCATACATACGAAAATAGTTCTGGAAAGTAATGCTTGCGAGGGTCTGGTTTTCATTCTCAATTTTAACCCCCTCTTTCGCTTCCAGTGCCTGGTGCAATCCATCACTATATCGTCGTCCTGACATCATGCGGCCCGTGAATTCATCAATGATGACTACCTCACCATCTTTCACTACATAGTCAACTTCATTTTTAAACAAGCCGTGTGCTTTCACAGCCTGGTTGAGACAATGAAGTGTTTCAATATTGGCAGGGTCATAAAGGTTATCTACATCCAATAACTTTTCCATGAGGACAACACCCTCATCCGTCAAAGTTGCACTCCGTGCCTTTTCATCAATCAGGTAATGTTTTTCCTTTTTCAACCTGGGGACAAGCTGGTTCACTTTGTAGTATTTATCAGTGGACTCTTCAGCTGGACCGGAAATGATCAAAGGGGTTCTGGCCTCATCAATCAATATACTGTCAACTTCATCCACAATGGCAAAGTTCAGTTCACGTTGAACCATTTGTTCCTTCGAGAACTTCATATTGTCCCGAAGAAAATCAAATCCAAATTCATTATTGGTACCATATAACACGTCTGTGGCGTAGGCCGCCTTTCTCTCTTCCTCGGGAATATCGTGATAAATCATCCCCACGGATAAACCCAGGAACTTGTAAATTTTTCCCATCCATTCGCTATCGCGAGTAGCCAGATAGTCGTTAACCGTTACAACATGTACACCTTTGCCCGTCAAAGCGTTTAAATATACCGGCAGGGTTGCCATGAGGGTTTTACCTTCACCGGTTTTCATCTCCGCTATTTTGCCTTCATGCAAAACCACTCCCCCAATAATCTGCACATCAAAATGACGCATTTCAAGGACACGCCAGCTTGTTTCCCGAACAACAGCAAACGCTTCGGGCAATATCTCATCCAAAGTGGCCCCCTTGGCAAGCCTGTCTCTGAACTCATCAGTTTTAGCCTTAAGCTGGTCGTCAGAGAGAGCTTTGATTTCGTCTTCAAGCCCATTCACGGCATCAACATAACCCTGAATCCGCTTAATCTCACGATCGTTACGAGTGCCTACAATTTTTTTGATTAAACCTATTACCATTATTATTCCTGAGCTAATACCTGAAGACTAAAAGGGAATCTCAGATTTTGACCACCATGGCCAAACCCTAACTCAATAAGGATACACACAGAAAAGTTTGGAATATGGGTGGGGATAAAAGTGAATATGGATCAAAAAGTCGCAAGAAGCGACAATCTATTCTTCTAAAATATAGTTTTTGGGACTCACAGGGACACCATTGAGCAAAACTTCATAGTGGAGGTGTGGCCCGGTACTTCTGCCTGTGTTACCCACTAACGATACTACCTGCCCTCGCTTAACACGATCTCCAACTTTAACCAGATGTTTAGAGTTATGACCATAGCGGGTTACAATGCCATAACCGTGATCGATTTCAACCAGGTTTCCATAACCATACTCCCTTCCCTCAACCACTACCACTCCATCTGCCGTAGCGCGTACGGGTGCTCCGTTTCGGGCAGCAATATCCCATCCTTCATGTTTCTCCCTTAGACCTGTGAAAGGAGACTTTCTAAAACCAAACCCGGATGTTACCCAACCACGCGTAGGCCAGATTGAAGGTGTTGAAGAAAGAAAAGATTTCTGGTTTTTAAAGAAATCATCCAACTCTTGAAAACTAATACTTTGGATTTTTGCTTGTCTTCCCAAGTGTTCCAAACCATTGGATAAGCGATCAACCATACCAGCTGCGCCTCGACCCATGGCAGTTGTAAAACTGTTTGTGCTTAATCCATATGGTCCGCCTACACCCCAGTTTTTCTCAACAGATTTTGGAGAATTTTCCAATGCAGTTATGACTCGAAGCTTTTTCTCAAATCGCTCCAGTCGAGCCATTTCTGTCTCAAAATTCTTCACTTGTTGAGCAAATTTTTCTACTTGGATTTTGCGAATTTTTGAGTCACGGCGAAGCTTGGCCAACTCAACCTCACTGCCTTGTAACTGCAAATATTGATTGGTGAAATAGAATGTAGAGCCCAAAAACCCTACCAAAGTCACAAAAGAGATCAAGGCGCCGATCTTTACAATGCGTTTTGGAAGGCACATTTTTCTAGGTGCGCTTGATGTACCAGGAAAAACCACTATGGTAACTTCTTCTTTGCTCACGTTATCTCCTTAACAACTGTTAGAACACGCAATCTTTTGAACTATATCGCTTAAACGCCTTATTTGTCAACAGTTAAATCCTCATCGAGGCTGGCAGAAAATGCCCTCGAAGTTTAAAATTTTCAGCTTCTGTAAACGTTTTTCTGCCCGTTTTTAACCGTTCTAATTTTTGGGAGTCACTTTTTCTCTTGCCTGAATATGAGCCGGGTTTATCGATAAAACTTTCCTGAAAAACTCCTGCCCTTTTTCAACATCTCCATTTTCTTCATGAAGCAGGCCAAGGCTGAATAAAGCCGGAACCTGCCCGTCAATATCATTAATTTTCCGGTAAATATTCAGAATTTTTTCAAAGCCTGCAATCGCCTTTACCAGTTCTCCCTTATCGTAATCTTTAAATGCCTTTTGTCTCATGGATCGGGCAAGGACTTTTCCATAGCCCCATGCTCCTGAACCTTGCTTTACGTTTTCCAAATATTCTTCTTCAAACCTGTTCGGCTCACCCATCTCTTCAAAAATTTTCTTCAAGTTGAAAAAATACATCAACTCCTTTGGGTTGGTTTGAATCGCAGTCCGCACTTTCAGCAATGCTTCTGAATAACGTTTGTTGTTAACAAGAACCGCCGCCCAGTTATTCCATGCCAGTCCATTGGCAGAGTCTAATGTCGTGGCCTTCTTAAAGAACTCTTCGGCTTTTTTCTCTTCGTTCTTAATATAATGGAGGTATCCCAACGCATACCAAACCTCGGAAGATTTTTCATTGGATCGACGGTATTCATTTAAATACGTTTTTGCTTCGTCATGTGCACCCAAAGCATCCCAGGCCCTAACCATACTTCGAAAAATATAACCGGATTGACCACTTTCTTCCAAAGCCAGCTTATAGGCCTCAATCGCCTTTTTGAATTGTCCCTGGGAAAAATAAAAATCTGCCCTGTTTTTTTCTGAAAACTGAATGCCTTCTCCATGCGGTTGAGCCTCCGCAATCGCAGAACCAAGCACTAAAAACATAAAGGCAGGCAGAAGACAAAACACATGCAACAATTCCGCCCAATTGCATTGAGATGAAATTTTGTATTTAAAAGGCAGGTTCAAAATCTGAGGCATCTGCTTCAGGCGGAACATCCGCACGGGAACTTCTATCATAGAAACGTGTATACTGGTTTTCAAAATGCAGAAAAGCATCCCCAATGGGACCATTTCTCTGTTTACGCACGAGAATTTCCGTCTTACCCGGATCATCTGACTCGGGATTATATACTATATCACGATAAATAAACATCACCACATCCGCATCCTGCTCAATGGAGCCTGACTCTCGAAGATCAGACAAGAGGGGCCGTTTATCTGTTCTACTCTCAACAGCACGGCTCAACTGTGAAAGTGCCAGTATTGGAGCATTGATTTCTTTTGCAAGAGCCTTTAGTCCCCTTGAAATTTCGGAGACTTCCAGTTGCCGACTTTCAGTGCTTCCCCTTCCCTGCATTAACTGCATATAGTCAATGATAATCAGGCCAAGCGGTTGTTCAGCGGCAAGTCTTCGAACACGTGTACGCACATCAAGGACAGTCAACGCCGGGCTGTCATCGATGAACAATTGCGCTTCAGAAAGTTCCCGCCCCGCATCATGAACTTTCGGCCAATCGCTCTTGGCTAGATATCCGGTACGGACTTTTGAAGAATCCACCTGTGCCTTGGAACACAAAAGCCTGGTTCCCAACTGCTCTTTGGACATTTCGAGACTGAAAAAAGCCGTGGGTATTTTTTTGTTTAAAGAAACATAGCGTGCAATATCCAGGGCAAAACTGGTTTTTCCCATACTGGGTCGTGCAGCCAGAATGATCAGGTCAGACTTTTGGAAACCCGCCGTCATGTTATCCAAATCGGTAAAACCTGAAG